>WAJW01000204.1 GCA_015523685.1 Archaeoglobaceae archaeon | reverse complement strand
CATCTATGTTTTCAAGCACACCCGAAACAAGTTCGTCTCTCAACTTTTTCTCTCTCTCAGCCTCCTCCCTGAACTCCTTTTCCACTATTTCTGCAGCTTTCCCGAATCCCACAATTCCTGCAACATTCTCGGTACCGCTTCTCAGTCCCTTTTCCTGCCCACCACCGAGGATCACGGGCTGAACCTTAACACCTTTCCCGATATAAAGACCGCCAACACCTCTCGGCCCATAAATGTCATTGGAGGATAAGGTCAACAGATCCGCATTAATTTTTTCAACATCCACATCTATTTTTCCGAGAGATGCAACCGCATCCACGTGAAATGCTATCTCCCTTTCCCGGGCTATTTTCCCGATCTCCTCAACAGGCTGAATCGTCCCGATCTCTCCATTGGCATGCTGGATGGATATCAGGATGGTATCATCCCTGATCTCATTTTCCACATCATCCGGATTGATCTTTCCATTTCTGTCTACAGGGATATAGGATACCTCGAATCCATTTTTCTGAAGATACTTGCACGGATTCATGACTGACATGTGTTCGATGGAGGAGGTGATTATGTGCTTCCCTCTGTTTCTGTTTCTGAAGGCATATCCTATTATCGCCAGGTTATTTGACTCTGTTGCACTGCTGGTGAACACAACATCACCATCTTTTGCGTTTATAAGAGATTTGAGCCTTTCACGTGCTTCTTCAATTGCACTCCTTGCTTCCATGCCCATAGAATGAACGGAAGATGGATTTCCAATCTTCTCCTTCATGTAGGGGAGCATGGCCTCCACGACACGATCATCCACAGGACAGCCCGCTGTGTGATCCATGTAAACCTTCATACCGACACCTCAGAAATAGAGGACTGCATCTGCTTCGAGGACGAGATCATTCAGAGTTGCAGCTCCCACAACCTTTGCCCCATCGATTATGTTCCCCTTATCTATACCCAGGAGATCAGCGCTCCTGTCACAAACAAGAAGCTCCACACCATTTTCGATAGCCTGATCCATGACCTCCTTCAGAGAGGGGAAATCACCTATTTTTATCTTTTCTGCCTCGCCCTTTTTAACCACAGTAACGCCCTTTATCAGAAAGTAGACTGTCGCATCAAGGTCCATTGCTCTGGCGGTCATGGCGAGAATAAACGGTGCATACAGCCTCTCAGGAGTATCCACACCACTTGTCTGAACATATAAGATCTTTTTCTTCATTTTCCCACCTTCTTTATAAGAAACCTGAATCTATCTTCAACCTTTTCAATTTTTAAAAGTTCATGACCTGTTCTTTTTGTCCAGCTTTTTATGTCACTTTCCGATGCTGGATCATCCGCCCACACCTCAAGCACCTCTCCGGGTTCTATCTCATCAATGGCAACCCTTGTTCTGAATATTGGTTCCGGACAGTAGAGACCGATACAGTCAACGGTCTTTGCTGGCTTCACATCACTCATAACATCACCAGTTAACACTGTTAAATGTTATAGTATTTAAGAATTTTCCGCTTTCTGTTTCTCTTCAACACCCGCGATGTTCAGAATTCTCTTCGTGATAACCTCTTCAACCAGCTTCATTACTGACTCCTTGTCGCTTATCTCCCCGAATACACCGAGAGGTATCTGGGCTCCTGCCGCATGAGGATGTCCTCCTGCAGACCCGACATCCTCAAATGCCCTTTTCAGGATATCTCCTATATTCACCCTTATATCCTTGTTTCTTGCAGAGATATAGATGTGATCTTTTGCAATTCCAAAAACTATGACCGTTGTGATGCCCTCAAGTTTGAGCAGATAGTCTGAGGCCTGGGCTAATGCATCTTTATCCCTTATTACACCTGCATTTGATATCAGATAACTTCCATATATGTGTCGGTTCAGAATCGCCATACCCAGGGCATCAAGGGTATCTGCAGAGAGGGACGGGGTCTCAATTTTCTCTATTATCTCCCTGTCCACATAGGGATAGAGAAAAGCAGCTGCTGTAAAATCAGAAGGGTATGTATTTCTCCTGAACTCATCCGTCTCTGTGATTATACCAAAGAACAGGGCTGTTGCCAGTTCCCTGGATGGAATCATGTCGAACTCCTGGAGGTATTTGGTCATTATTGTGGCCGTTGCCCCGGCATCTGTTCTTATGTCCACATATTCAGCCTCTATCTCCTGAGGAGGGGGGTGATGGTCTATAACGATACTCATTGGTGTGTCAGGAGGTATGGTGTTGTTAACTCCGGGTCTGGAAGAATCCACGATTGCAAATTTTGTGAATTCTCCAAAATCCACGTCCTTTCCTCTCTTCATGTCTATCTGAAGTATATTTACAAGTGCTTTGTTTTCCTCATGTCCTATATCACCGAAGTATATTATTTCAGCTCTTACCCCGACCTTTTCTGCAATTTCCTTCAGGGTCATGGCACTGGAAATGGCATCAGGATCCGGATTGTCATGGGTAAGAATGGCCAGCTTTCCGTCTCTAACCCCTTCGATAACATGCATCAGTTCCTTGGCCCTCCTGACCGACTCGATTCTCGTCAGGTAATTGATTGCTGAGGTTGCCATGACAGTTGAAGGGGTTAAGACCACATCCGCTCCCGCATCTTCAAGCTCTTCCTGAGTTCTTGTATCATTGCCCCTTGCAACAATAAAAACAGCCTTGTTTCTCTTCCTGATTTCCTGAATTACCTTCCTGTTTACCTCGGGATCCGGAGTGAGAACAAGAACAGCTTTAAGATGATCAAAATCTATGTCACTGTAATTGGAAATGTCCGTCGCATCCCCCTCTATTGCATCATAACTCTGCTCTCTGAGAATCTCAATCTTTTCTTTTGATATATCTATGGCAAAGATTTTCTTTCTGGCCTTTGCCAGCTCTCTGATAACTCTGAAACCGACACTTCCACAGCCAATTACCAGATACTCATAATCTTTTTTATGCACATCCGAACCCAATTCCCCGGGTTCCATCTCTGTTGCGATAGTACCACCCTGTGGTTTGAACAGAAAATGATTTTTCTTTTCGTATTTAAAGCTTTAGCCCACCTGAATTCAAAAAAGCTCACAGACCATTTTCATTCATAAAAAAGTGTGAGAAGGCGCCCGGCACATATAAAACCACCGTGTGATGTTCTATTAAGGATAAATCAAACAGAGAGCTTCAATTTTGTGAGATCTCGTTTACTGTCACAACCACATTCACGGGAGAATGAATTCTGAATGAAATGACCAAAAATATAAGTTGGTGTTCTCCTGAATTATCCTTACATGATCGTTGAATCAAGATTGTACGAGAAAATTAATGGGAAGATCCAGTGCAAGACCTGTGCTCATTACTGTAAATTAAAATCGGGAGGAAGAGGCATCTGCAGGATTAGAAAAAATACGGACGGGAAGCTCATGGTTGAAAACTATGCCCTGGTTTCTTCCATATACCCCGATCCCATAGAAAAAAAGCCTCTCTACCATTTCAAACCCGGTACGAGAGTACTCTCCCTTGGAGGTGTTAGCTGTAACTTCAGATGTGATCACTGTCAGAATTATTCCATATCCTTCGCGGACACAGATTTTCATGGAATCAGAGAAATACCTCCTGAAACTGCTGTGAACATGATAGGTGAGTATGGTTGCAGTGGAATTGCATTCACTTACAACGAACCCAGCATATGGCATGAATATGCTGAAGATTGCATGAAACCTGCCAAAAAATCGGGATATTACACCGTTTATGTGACCAATGGTTACCTCTCCGAAGAGTCCATAAACACCATTTCATCCATTCTTGATGCATCAAATGTTGACGTCAAGGCATTCAACGAAAAATTCTACAGGGAGATCTGTGGCGGAAAACTTGAGAAAGTGCTTGAAGCTGTGGAGATCATGCACAGAAAGGGCATATTCCTTGAGCTTACGTATCTCGTTATTCCCGGAAAAAATGATAGTCCTGAAGAGATAAGGGAATTTGCCAGATGGGTTGCTGGAATTGATCCATCCATTCCCGTACATTTCTCAAGATTCCATCCGGATTACAAACTCATGGATGTGCCCCCGACTCCCATCCAGACTCTCGAACAGGCTCACGATATCGCAAAGGAAGAGGGCATTGATTACGTGTATCTGGGAAACGTTTACGGCCACAGATATGAGAAAACCTACTGCCGGAACTGTGGTGAGATGGTCATAGAAAGGAGAGGATTCGATGTGGTGGCAAATTTACTTAAGGGAGATAGGTGTCCATTCTGCGGTGAAAAAAACAATGTTGTGCCCTGAATTTACATTGATCTGACTGACTGCTGAGCCCCACAGGCCTCGCATTTCAGCAATGTAATCCTCCCCTCCTTTATGAGCTTTGTATCCGGCCTCTTGCATTCTCTGCAGAGCACATAGCTCTCAACGTAACTCTCTATCTCCCTGTTGATGTCTTCCTCGTCAAAAACTCCCTGGAGGATTGCCCTTCGACCATCGATCACACCTGCAGTGCCCAGAGCTTTTAAAAGATACTTCAGCAGGTGGCCTGGATCTCTGTTTATCGCATCTGCGATGTCTATGAAATTCTTTATGACCGTCTTGTTTCCCTCCTTATATCTCCTGGCCCTCGGTAGCTCGAACCTCTCCGCCTTCAGCACTTTCTCGGGCATCTCGGAATATGCTTTTTCAAGCAGTGCATCGTAATCGAATTCCATTACCATCCCTCCATTAGCCTGTAATGTCCTGATTTCGGCTGATATACCTCTCCATTCTTGCTCAACTTACTTAAAACTTCCCTTGCCCTGTCTCTTGAAATGCCCTGATCCTCTGCCCTTCTGAAAATCTCTTCCTCAGGTACACCCCGATAGCTCTTTCCCAGTTCAGATGATAGCTCTCTTTCCAGATTCCTTATTATCTCCTTGATCGTTATGATTCTGTCCCTCTGCGTCTTTGATGTGCCGACTGCAAGGATGTCTATGTCAATCTGCTGGGTCTCAGGGTCGTATGCAATCTCTCTGAGACATCTCTCCACAACACCAATAACATTCTCCACATCACTCAGAGTTATCACATCGCTCAGCCTTACCCTTGCACTTGCCTCTGCAAGCCTTACAAGAGCCTCAAGCTGTCTTGCCGTGATGGGGATTGCTGACTTCTGATCCTTCACACTGTTTCTCATGGAGATGTAGAACTCAACAAGCCTTTCCCTCGCTTCGTCGGAAAGAACAGGAAATACCATCCTCTTCGCATAGGCGATGTACTTTCTCAGAAGTTCCGGTTCAATCTCAGGAATTATTTCCCTGGACTTCCTCTCAATCACTTCTTTCGGATGGTCAACCGCAACTATATTTTTTGATCTCTCGATCAGCTCCCCTATGTAATGAGACCTGAGAATATGGTTGGCTATCTCCCTGTCCCTTAACTCATCTGGCTCGTCTGTGAGAGTGAATATCAAATCGAATCTTGACAGAAGGGTAGGAGAGAGGTCGATCTGCTCACCTATGGGTATGTACCTGTCGAATCTTCCGTACTTTGGATTGGCAGCGGCGAGAATCGCACATCTTGCCTTCAGTATTGCATTAATTCCTGCTTTGGCTATGCTCACGGTCTGCTGTTCCATTGCCTCATGCAGGGCACCGACATCATCACTTCTCATTTTATCGATCTCATCTATGAGGGCTATCCCCTTATCAGCCATGACAAGAGCGCCGGCTTCAAGGGTCCACCTGCCATCGAACTCATCCTTCACTGCAGTTGCGGTCAATCCAGCATATGTCGTTCCTTTCCCCGTGGTATAAACACCCCGTGGTGCAATTCTGTGAACATACCTCAAGAGCTGGGATTTTGCAACACCGGGATCCCCCACGAGAAGGATGTGAATGTCCCCTCTTATTCTGGTGCCATCCGGAAGTTCTTTTGGAATTCCGGAAAATAGCTGAAGCGTAATAGATCTCTTTACATCTTCATATCCGTAAATAGAGGGAGCGATTGATCTTATTATCTTCTGAAATATATCTGGATCTTCCTTCAGGGCGAGGATGGCATCTTCATCCTCCTTCGTTATCTCAAGTTCCTCATATTCCTGATCAAGAATCTCAATTGAAATGCACTCCAGACTCATATCCATAACCTGAGTCTTCTGATGTCCTATCCTCCTCATGTAAGCTCTCAGGACACCATTTATGATGATCCGATCTCCAGGATTTATCTTACCGGTCACATCTCCCTCTAAAAAAACATCGAGTGTCTGAGGCTGTTCTCCACCACGAAGATTTTCAGGATATTCCTGAACCTTGGCCCTCTGTGAGTCGACCATCTTTGAGAGTTCCGGAACAAGTAAAAAGTTTCCCTTCCTCTTGCACTCTCCACATTCAAAAGGCTCTCTCAACCTGTTGCCTTCCTGGAAAACCTTCGTTATATGCCCCTCAGGACACTTGAACGCAGCCTCGATCAACTTTGGCCTGACCTCAGTGATCTTCCTCACGATACCCTCAACAGCAATGAGCCTGCCGACGTGCTCACTTCTCAGATCTCTTATGTCTATTTTCCTTGAAATGGGAAGATTGTAAAAACGGGGCTCTGCATCCTCAAGCTCCACACCGAGAGAGTTATCAGCTTTCTGTAATCCCACTCTTGCATGATCGATAACTTTATCGGGATAATCAAGAAGTTCATCTGCAAGTTCATGTCTGAAGGTGTAAACATCCATGAAATTTACATAAAGGGATCTTTCTTTAGTTCCATTCTCCATAACCCTGAGAGCAAGACGGTTGAGCTCACCCGGATAGTAGGTTTCAAAAAATTCTTTCCAGAGAGACCCCTGACTGTGCATGGATATCAATGAATCATGGTACAGTATAACTTATTTATCTTGTGATAGTTTTTCGAAAATAATATGTCCCAGAACACTGCTGGACAGGCAATTTTCCACTTTCAACTGGAATCGAGATCAATTTCGTACAATTTTTCAATGTTATCCCTGCATATTTTCCATATGATCTCCTCATCCACACCTCTGCTCAATAACTCCCTGACCCTCTTTGGAACTGTTTTCGGCCCGAGAACAGCTCCGGGCCTTCTGGAGTCATCCATGTAATCCGTCTCCATAACAAATCTGCTGTTCTGTTCAACCGCCTTTATAACATCTTTTCCAGCAATAATGGATGGAAAAATTCCTGTTCTGGCAAATTCCCCTGGTTCTGGAGGAGAATAGTGCTTTATCACCTTTTCAGGAGGGAGTCCTGCCTCTTTCGCAATCTCCGATACCTCCTTCATGCCATCAAACGTATAGCTCTCTGTATGAATCTGAACGGGAATTGCATGGTCTCCCGCAAGCTCGAAGGCATACCTCATTACCTCATTGCTCAACTTCCATATGTGTTCATCTACAGGGTAATGTGGCCTCCCCGTCTTCAACCCTATCGCCCTTCCCTCTTTTATGTATTCCACTGCAATTTCAATCCCCCTTTTCATTATGGACGAAGCCCTTTCATACCCCAATTTATCGCCCAGTATGGTGATCTCCGCTGGATGAACTCCTATGACAGGATATGTCCTTACAATTTCATTCGCCTCTCTTACGACAGACAGGTGTCTATCATATATCCTGACGAAGTCCTCGCCTTTTAAAGGAAACACCCCGTAATGATGAGCAAGATTCGATATCAGTATTACATGAGTTCCTCCCGCTCTCTTGAACTGTTTTATCGCCTCAAGGCCCAGATGATTGTGGAGATGCATGTGATTGTCCGTGATTATCATGGTTGAGATTCACAACTGCAATGAATTATATTGATTGTGGAAATTAGTTTCAAACCAAAAATAATTTAAAAAAATGAACATAATCTGGTTATGGTGAAGTGAATGGGCAGATCATCAAGAGTTTCCGGTTTCTACAGGATGCCTCCTGAGGAGAGGCTGAAATTTGTCAGAGAGTTTGCAGAATTAAGCGATGAGGATGTTGAGGCCATACGGAAGACAGGTTCCCTTGATATTCAGCAGGCAGATCGGATGATTGAAAATGTAATTGGAACGTTTGAGCTACCCCTCGGGATTGCAACAAACTTCCTGATCGATGGAAGAGACTATCTCATCCCCATGGCCATAGAAGAGCCAAGTGTGGTTGCCGCTGCGAGCAACGCAGCAAAAATGGCGAGAGTAAAGGGAGGATTTCTGACATCATCAACAGGACCTCTGATGATAGGCCAGGTTCAGGTTACCGGACTGAGCGATCCATTCAGAGCGAGAATGGAAGTGCTGAGA
>WAJW01000203.1 GCA_015523685.1 Archaeoglobaceae archaeon | reverse complement strand
GATTCCAAGTTCTCTGGCATGTTTTATATATGCTGGAGCAGACTTGTACGCCATTTCGATCCCAGCATCTCTACTAATTTCCCTTACTGGAAACCATTGTTCAATGAGCTTTCTTTTCATTTAATCACTCCTTACTTGGAATTGGGCAAATTTTCTGTCTATTTCTTCTCTCAATTCGTTTCCCGCTTCTTGAAATACATCAAGTAAATCGTCATATATTTCGTCATTCGCAACAAAATTCCAAAATTCTTCTCCGACCAAAATTTCTCCCCTGTCTAAGTCATACAAGCCCCTTAAAGTCCATCTTTGATAAGGTTGTGGATAATAAGGGTTATAAGGTATTGCAAGTCTTGTAAATACGGTAGCATTCTTATCCTGACTTAACCTTAGTCCAGTCCATCTTAAAAGTTTTAGTTTCAATGATGCAAACTCTTTCATGTTCGGTTTTACACTCGTTATGTCGAAGTAGTTTTCTTCATCGCCAATTCTTAAAAATAGATCTACTCTTGAATCGGGGTCCTTTTTCGACCGCCCCCTCTTTATGCTTCTTCTTATAAGTTCAATTTCTTCAAGCTTATTTACTCGTTTTGCCCCGGCTCTTAATTCATAATGAATATCTTGAATCAATTTTTCAGTTTCAGGATCTATCTCTCCCATCAAATCATATTGTCTTTCAACATAAAATCCTGCACTTTTTGCAAGAATCATAGCGACTTGCTCCCATATTGATATTCCAAATGTTGTATTCATCGATTGGATAAATGAAAACATAGCATATCTATCTCTACCTAATAATCTAAAATGAAATGGCATATGGTTTGTTTCCGGCTTATATTCTCTTAGCTTAGTTCTTACAATATTTATCAAAAGATTACGTATCTTTTCACGAGTATTTATTTTTAAGCTCATGATTTTACCTCCCTATATATATTTCTTTCACCGAGACGAGGTTCTGACAACGTATATTTCACGAACTCTTCATTCGCACAACCATCTATAATGGAGTTGAAACGAAATTTTATAAAGATAAGTTCCATATGATTCTTTACGACCTCGAATATTTAAAAAACTTATTCTGAAAGAGTGAGGTCAGTATTAACATTTGACTTTTTCAAATAAACCTTTCTCAGATAGAGAGACCAGCATAAAGTTGAATTACTGAGAAAGAAAGGTTTGAGAAAACAAAAGAGTCTTCTAAAATTTGATTTTTAGATGGATGATCTGTTTTCTGCAATCTGTTTACTACAATATATTTAATCTCATTTGAGTTCGAATGATAGGGCACTTACCGAAATTAGGTTTGAAATTTAGACCCAATTACCTTTTTATTTTTCTTTTAAAATAAATAAATTACGGAACTATGAAAGAATAAAATTAATTCATTCCTTATTGTTCTATTACTTCAATCCAAGAACATTGTCCATACCATAAATTCCGGGAGGCTTATCCACAACAAATTTAACAGCCTTTATGGCTCCCGAAGCAAATGCCTGTCTGCTGTGAGCCCTGTGAGTTATCTCTATCCTCTCGCCAATACTCCCGAACATAACCGTATGATCTCCGACAATATCACCTGCCCTTATGGCATGCATTCCAATCTCATTTCCCCTCTCGCCCGTTATTCCACTCCTGCCGTGCACAATTTCGAGGTCTCCGAGGACGTTCTTTATCACTTCCGCCGTTTTCAGGGCGGTTCCGCTCGGAGCATCCTTTTTAAAGCGGTGATGCGCCTCTATAATTTCAATATCATAGTCTGCCAGATATTTTGCAAGAAATTCAACCGCCTTCCAGAAGACATTCACGCCAATGGAGAAGTTGGGGCTTATAACAGCAGGAACTTTATTCTTCACAGCCCTCTCTATCTCCCTCCACTGCGACTCTGTAAACCCTGTTGTCCCCACAACGAGCTTCACACCTTTTTCTGCAGATTTTTTTATATTCTCCACCGCACTTTCAGCAACGGTGAAATCCACAAGAACATCGATATCATCGAGATGGTTCTCTATCTCCCGTCCGTCCTGGATTTTAATCCCGGTCCTGCCGGTTCCTGCCAGTTCACCGACATCCCTGCCCGTCTCTCTGATATCGAAAGCCCCCGCGAGCTCAAGCTCGTCATCTTCGATTACATTCCTCACTATCAGGGAGCCCATTCTTCCGAGGGCTCCTGCAACGCCCACCTTTATCATATCAATCCCAGATCCGACATAACCTTTCTGAGAAATTCCGTTTTTTCATCTGAAAGTTCCACAAGGGGCAATCTGGGTTTTCCTGCTGAAAGTCCAAGGAGTTCACAGGCTTTTTTAACAGGAATCGGGTTTGTGTCGATGAAGAGTGCCTTGAAAAGAGGCATCAGCCTGTAATGAACCTCCATCGCCCTTTCAACATCACCCTTCATGTATGAATCCACGAGTTCTTTCATCAATGCGGGAGCGACGTTCGCAACCACAGATATAACTCCCTTTCCCCCGATGGAGAGTATCGGAAGGGTCAGAGCATCATCCCCTGAAAGAAGGATGAAGTTCTCATCCCTGGTAGAACGTATTATCTCGGACATCTGAACAAGATCTCCACTTGCCTCCTTTATTCCCACTATATTGTCGATCTTTGCCAGTTTTGCAACGACCTCCGGAGACATGTTTCTTGCGGTTCTTCCCGGAACATTGTAGAGTATGACAGGCAGGTCTGTTGATTCTGCAATTCTCCTGAAATGCTCCTCGAGACCTCTGTCAGATGGTTTGTTGTAATAGGGACATATGACCATCACAGCGTCTGCACCCACATCTTCAGCCTTTTTTGTGAGTTCAACCGCCTCTGCTGTATTGTTTGAGCCCGTTCCGGCTATAACCGGAACACTCGATGCGTCAACAACCAGTTCTATTACCCTCACATGCTCCTCATGAGTGAGTGTGGCCGATTCTCCCGTGCTTCCGCATGGAACTACCGCGTCAACACCCTGATCCACCAGAAACTCCACATTGCCCCTGATTCCCTCCTCATCAATGGCCCCATCGTCTCTGAAGGGTGTTATAAGTGCAGGAATCACGCCCTCAAACATTACCGGCACCTTTTTTCAGTTGTCTGTTATACTTCCTCGTGATGTATCCCGCAACCCTGTTCCTCACTTCCTTGCTCGTTATATTTGTGAGCTCCTGAACCCTCTTTTTGTTCTCCTCAAATGTATCTGTGAACTCATCCGGGGCTTTTTTGATAAGTTCCTCAGCGAGTATCTTGATATATGTAGGTTTAACACTCCCCATGTTCATCACCCATCACCATCAGGAATGGGGTTATATTTTAACTTTTTCTTGAGCGGGAAGATAAAACATGCTCTACCCTCTCTGTGTCATTTATCATCGGTCAGCAACCATTCCTTTAAATTTCAGAAGATCATAGATATGAACGTTTCATGAGTCGTGCAAAACCCCTTGGCTTCTGGTCAATTGTTTCCATCGGAATTGGCGGGATGGTTGGTGGCGGGATATTCGCGGTTCTCGGCCTTGCTGTTCAGATGGCAGGAGGTGCAACTCCGGTTGCCTTTGCCCTCGGAGGTATAATAGCCCTCCTCACCTCATATTCATACGCAAAGCTCTCCCTCACATATCCGGGAATGGGAGGGACTGTGGAGTATCTCGGCAGAGCATTTGGATCCGGAATTATGGTGGGTGCCCTGAATATACTCCTCTGGCTGAGCTATATGGTCATGCTTTCCCTCTATGCATATGCCTTTGGAAGTTACGGAGCAAGCTTCTTCTCTGGAAATACGTTTCTGTGGAAACATCTGCTTACAAGCCTGATCGTTGTTCTTCTTACCCTCCTTAACGCCATCAGCACAAAGCTGATGGGTGAAGCTGAAGAGTTCATTGTTGCCTTTAAAATCTCCATACTTGTGGTCTTTGTTACTGCTGGTATGTGGAGTGTGGATAAACAGAGGCTGGTTACAGACATACCTTCACCCCTGAACCTGATCACGGGGGGGATGATAATTTTTCTGGCCTACGAGGGTTTTGAACTGATCGCAAATACGTCCGGTGATGCGAAAAATCCTGATAAAATCCCCATGGCCTACTATATTTCCATTCTCAGTGTTATGGTGCTCTACATAACTATTGCCATCGTGGCTGTGGGGAATCTGGATATAAATGAGATCATCTCGGCAGAAGATTATGCCCTTGCGGTGGCAGCAAGACCATTTCTCGGCAACCTCGGTTTTGTTCTTGTTGCTGTGGCAGCAATGCTCTCCACCTCTTCCGCCATAAATGCCACCCTCTACGGAGCGTCAAGGGTCAGTTACATAATAGCCAAGGAGGGAGAACTTCCCGAATTTCTCGAGCATAAGGTGTGGAACAGGCCACTTGAGGGTCTTCTGATCTCTGCAGTTATCACCCTTGTTATATCCAATCTCTTCAATCTTTCGGGCATATCGGTTATGGGAAGTGCGGGTTTCCTTCTGATATTTCTCGCGGTAAATCTCGCCAGTTTCAGGCAACACAGAGTTACGGGAGGGAACAGATGGGTATCCATTGCGGGTGCGGCGGGATGTGCAATTGCGCTCGGAATTCTTATCTACAATTCCGCAATAACATCCTTCAGCAATTCCATGGTACTCATCGCCCTGTTCACAATTCCCTTTGTGGTTGAGCTTGTGTACAGAAAACTGACACAGAGGGAAATATCCGTTACCAAAAATTCATGATCATCCAAGCTTTTTGAGTATGTTCTCTATTTTATCCATAACCTCATCCGGATCCTTTCCAAAAACCCTGATCATTGCCTCCTTTCCCGGAAAACCTCTGTCATATATGACATCTGGAATTTTCATGTTTTTATCCCGGATTTTCCTCATTATCCACTCCATGGTGGATCCCTCTCTTTCCTCCACCTTTCCCTCCCTTTCGATCTGGAAGGTTTTATATCCACACTCAAGGACAGCATCAAGAATTTTCTCATCGAATCTCACATTCATTACAGCCCTGATGCTTTCGTCAATCTTTCCCGCATGCAGTATTAGTCTGGCAAGATGGTCACTTGCCCCGAACCTGACACACCCAACCGGACCTTTCTTCCTTATCCTGCCCTCAACTCCCGCAATGTCATCCGGGGATTCAGGGAAGGGAATGGAATATGCGATGTTCGTTCCAACCTCTGGAATGAGTTTCTGCCATCCGTTAAGTCTCATGAATCTGGAGACTGCATTCTCAAGCTTTTCGATCACGGGATGTCTTTCCATCTCTCTCTCAACAGTCCCGAGCTGATTGACCGGAACCACACCTTTTCCCACCCTGAATGACGATCTGAGGGAAATCTCGATGAACCTCTTGGCAAGTCTCACGGCATCAAAGAAGTTCTGGCCACTGGCCATGTTACAGGCAATTGCGGAGGCAAATGAACATCCGGAACCGTGACTCTTTATGTCGATGAGGTCCCCATCAAAAACCCTGACATCGTCTCCATCGAATGCCACATCCTTTCCGTGAAGGTGCCCGCCAGTAACCACAACACTCTCACATCCGAGGGAATGAATTTTTTCAGCAGACCTTATGGCATCTTCAACGGTCCGTATTTTTATCCCGGAAATTCTCTCGGCCTCGTATATGTTTGGTGTTACGGTTTTTGCGATGGGTATTAATCTTCGCCTGAGTTTTTTCAATGCGTCCTTCTGCTGTAACTCCGCACCAGTCTCTGCGACCATCACGGGGTCAACGATGACAGGTACGTCCAGATTTTCGAGTTCGTCAGATACCACATCTATTATTTCTGAAGTGGGAAGCATCCCCGTTTTTACCGCATCAACGTTTATATCACCGGTAACTGCCATGATCTGGGATTTAACCATTTCAGATGGGAGATTGTACACTTCATGGACTCCCTCTGTGTTCTGGGATGTTATCGAAGTTATTACTGTTGCTGGATAGCAGAAGTGGGCAACGATGGTCTTTATGTCCGCCTGAATACCCGCTCCTCCTGAAGAATCTGAACCCGCTATGCTCAGGACAATCTTTTTAACCATCGGATTCAATTAACATGATGAAGATTAAAGGTTTGTGGTAACATGGTGGTGGCTGAAATATCGGTTATAACGGTGGGGAGTGTGAGTCAGAGTCATTTCGTCTCCAGAGTGATAAGGATAATAGAAAAATCGGGCATTAAATATCAGTTAACTCCCATGGGAACGATACTGGAGGCAGATGGAGTGGAACAGATACTCGATGTTGTGAGGACGGTTCATGAGGAGATTTTCAGGGAGGGTGACATTAAAAGAATCCTCACCACTCTCAAAATAGATGACAGAAGGGATAAAAGGGTTAGAATGGAGGACAAGGTAAGATCGGTCAGAGAGAAGCTGGATTAGGGTTCAGCACTCTCCTTCTTCGGAATCATCTTGTTTATCTCATCGAGGAGTTCCTCATCTGTTTTACCCTCGATGTCAATTCCCATATCCTTTGCCATTTTCTGAATTTTGGTCAACTTGGTCTTCTGTTCCAGTTTCCTGAGCTCTTCGTCTGTCTCCTGCTGGGCCTTTTTGAATTCTCCTACTGCCTTGCCCATGTTTCGGGCCAGTTCGGGTATTTTATTTGCTCCAAACAGAAGTACCGCTATTGCGATTATCAGTAGAAGTTCTCCACCACCAATCTGAGGCAATACCATCGCTCACACCTTCTCGTTTTTCTGATCTTTCTCAATTACCTGATTACTCTCACCAACATCATCACTTATAATCTTTTTGATGTCATTTTTGATTGAGTTATCGATCTGACTCTCCTCAATTCTGAACAGTTCAAGTTCAATCTCTCTGCGTGCTTTCTGGTACTCTGCATAGATCTTCCCAAGGCTCCTTGCAAATTCAGGCAGTTTATCAGGTCCGAGGAGCACCACCGCGAGTATCACTATGAGCACAATCTCTCCAGCACCAAACATTTCAGATATTTCTGATATCAAGGTGATATTAATATTTTCGTATAACCCGGGTGATGGTTGACAGAGGCAATCACACATGTGACCATCATCAGTATGTCCACATTTTATGGAGGATACGGAGAGATTTAAGGACTTGTATTGAAGATTTTTCATTCAGCATCAATTAAAAGTGCGGGATTTTCATATATGACAGGAAGAATCGAAAAGATTATATAATCAATAAATTGAGGGGTGCTGGAGTGATGAGTATGAGTGGCATGGTAGATAATGCCAGAAAATTGCTGAAAAATGAAGGTGTGAAGCAGGTTTTGTGTGCTTTCAGTGATATCAGGGGAATCCTTCAGACATTCTCGATTCCCGCAAGGGAATTTATCGAGGGTGATTACTTTGAGACGGGAATAGGTTTCGATGGCTCTTCAGTCAGGGGTTTCAGAAGCATCGAGAAAAGTGATATGGTGTGGATGCCCGATCCTTCAACGATGAAGGTGATACCCTGGATCGATGACCCTGTCCAGAAATCGGCCATAATGTTCGGGGATATATATGAGCCGTGGGGAAGTGATCTTGCAGATTGTGATCCGAGGGGGTATGTTGCCAAGAGACATTTTGAGAAGCTTAAGGAGAAGGGAATGTCAGCAGTTTTTGGCCCGGAAATAGAGTTTTTCGTTTTCGAAAGTATCGATCCAACCGTTCTCAATTATGATCTCTGGGTTTCACCCAATGGGGGTGCTGGAGATTCATGGGGACCTCCCAGAGTGATGCCCTCAAGTCCTGAAATCACACCGGGGAATTTCATTATAAGGCCCAAAGAGGGATATTTCAGAGCTCCTCCAGAGGATACAACAGTTGAATACAGAAATGAGCTTGTGGACCATCTGGAAAAAATGGGTGTGATCGTTGAATATCATCACCACGAGGTTGCAACTGCAGGTCAGGTTGAGCTCAATTTCAAGCCCAAGGAGCTTGTGGATGTGGGAGATACATTCTACCTCTACAAATTCGCCGCCAAGAATGTTGCCGAACAGTACGGTTTGCTTGCAACATTCATGCCAAAGCCCCTTTACCTTGACAATGCAAGCGGGATGCATACCCATCAGAGTCTGTGGGAGGGTGAACCTTTCAAGGGCAAGCCTGTGTTTTCAGACCCTGATGATGAGTACATGCTCAGCCAGAAGGCGAGGTATTACATAGGTGGTCTTCTGGAGCATGCAAGGGCTCTCACAGCTCTATGTGCGCCGACGGTCAACTCATACAAGAGACTTGTTCCGGGCTTTGAGGCTCCAATATACATCTGCTGGAGTCCGAGAAACAGATCAGCCCTCGTCAGGGTTCCCATGTATGTGAAAAAACCCTCAGCCATAAGACTTGAGTACAGGGGTGTTGATCCGGGATGTAATCCATATCTGGCAATAACCGCCCAGCTTGCTGCCGGTCTGGATGGAATCAAAAAGAAGATAGATCCCGGGGATCCGCTCAGAGAGGATGTTTACGAGCTCTCTGAAAGAGAAAAGAGGGAATATGGAATCGGAGAGCTACCGACCACATTGAGAGATGCCCTTGATCATCTCGCCAGTGATGAGGTCATCCAGAAGGCTCTCGGCTCTCACATATTCGATGAGTTCATGAGCATTAAGATTGAAGAGTGGAATCAGTACTGCCTGTACATTACTCCCTGGGAAATTATGAAATATCTTGACATCTAAGGTGTATACTGGAGGTGTTAGCATTGGGAGTTCACAGGATAACCAGTGAGGCTGCAAGGTATTATGCAGCAAGGGAGAGAATTCTCGGATCAGGCATACTTGTTATAGGAACCGCCAGTGAGAAGGTCAGTGAGCTCGATAAGGAGACCCTCGAGAAATGTGGAGATCTCGCCTCGGTGCTCCTGCCCCACTCACCGGGATATGCGGGGAAACTGATGCCCACCATTGCGAGGCTATTCTGGGCTCTTGCAGGTGTAGGAGAGAAAGAATTTGAGTTCTCTGATCTTGAAGAGGTTGAGGGCCTGATAAAGGAGCTCAAAGAAAAGATCGGAGTGGACTAATACATCCCTCCCTATTTTTAATCCTTAACCTGTCATTGTGAAATTATGTTTCTCGGTACCTGAATATCTTTATATCAAAGGATACGGAAACAACATTCCATGTACAGAAGCGTTATAGAGCTGATCAACCCCTATGATCCCGGGTACTTTCCGGAGGATATCTCAAGAAGATTCGGAATACCCATCAACTCAGTGATACAGCTTGGCTCAAATGAGAATCCATATCCTCCATCAGATGAGGTAAAAAAGGCCTATAGAAAGGCTTTTTCCATGATCAACAGGTACCCTCATCCATCCTATTCAGAGCTCAGGGAAAGGATATCAGATTATCTCGATATTTCTCCGGAGAACATCGCCGTGACAGGCGGAGCTGGAGAGGCATTGAGGCACGTATGTGAGATAGTCCTCGACACAATGGATACCGCAGTTATTCCTGTTCCGGGATACACCCTCTATGCAATTCTTGCTATGCTCAGAGATGCAATGATAAGGTTTGTGGAATTTGAGAATTACAGGATCAGAGCAGATGAAATTCTTGGATATGACTTCAGATTGATATTTCTTTGCTCTCCTAACAATCCCACGGGTAATACTGTGGAATGGAAGGAAATCAGAAAAATCCTGGAAAATACAGATGGTGTTGTTCTGGTTGATGAGGCATATGTTGAATTTTCAGGAGAGTCAGTTGTTGACAGGGTAAACGAATATGAAAACCTGCTTGTGGTCAGGTCCTTCTCAAAATTTTTCGGCCTCGCCGGTATGAGGGTTGGGTATGCTGTTGGAAATGAAAAATTGATTCAGGGAATTGAAAAGGTTCGTTATCCCTTTTCAGTTTCTTATCCGGGATTCCTTACAGCAATCGCAGCTCTCGAATCTGTGGATTATTACAGAGATATCGGAAAAAGAATAAAAATTGAAAGGGAAAAATTGAGGAAAGAGCTGGAAAAAATCCCTGGATTTCACGTTTATCCATCCGAGGCGAATTTTCTTCTTGTGAAAGTAGAGAGGGATATTTCAGGAGAGCTGGAAAAGAGAGGTATAATAA
>WAJW01000202.1 GCA_015523685.1 Archaeoglobaceae archaeon | reverse complement strand
GTGTACAGCTGAAAGCCATCGAACATGTAGACTCTTATGCCACCCTTGGTGTCTCTGACATGTTCGATGTTCAAACTGGACACCCCCCTGAAAACAGATACGGTTTTTCAGCCATCATGATCTCATCATGAGATGTCGCTGGAAAAATTGCAATCTTTGTTGCTTCAATGGACTTAGCTATGCTGGAAAAAAGTAGTTTCAACGAAGCCGCCGGCGGGATTTGAACCCGCGACCTGGTGATTACGAGTCACCCGCTCCCCCAGCTGAGCTACGGCGGCGGATAGAATAACACACAGAGATTATAAAACATTTGCTGAATCATGTCGATCGATGCATGAGCGGGTACAGCATGGATAGGCTGAAGGTTACTCAGAACATTCAACTATCAAATCTTCTTCACACTTATGCTGTTAAATTTCTGGAGTTCAGGGTGATACGGGAAATATTTTCCCATATCCTCAATTCGAGTCCGATTGGATACCTGATCCTGACCGGCTCCAAAACATATATATCTCATCAAAATACAGTAGCGAAGATTGAAATGGGGAGAATCTGCCCGGCATGTGGAGAAGAGAATACAGAATTTATAATGGGACTCTGTGGAGACTGCTATTCCAGAAGGAACGATATCATCAAAATACCCGGGGTTATATCAGTTGATCTATGCCCGAGATGTGAGAGTATAAGACATGAAGGCAGATGGAGAAAGATCGATAAAAACGGGTTTATTTCACAGATCATTGAGGAGAAAGCGAGAATTCTGGATCAGATTAAAAATATCAGAATGGAAATAGACCACCTTGTTGAGGACAGGTGGGTCAACCAGCTAAAAATCACATTGAGTGGAAACCTTGCAGGCAAGCCTGTTGAAAAAATTGCCCTTACCGAAATCAGATTTGTACCGAGAGTCTGTGAAAATTGCAGTAAACAATCGGGAAACTATTACGAAGCAATTATCCAGCTCAGATCTGAAAGAGGATGGCTCTATGACGATGAAATAAACAGGTTTCAGAGCATGGTTGAGGATATGGTTGCTGAAGAGAGAAGAAAAGACAACCGGGGAGCCTTTATAACAAAATGGGAGATGAAAAAAGAAGGGGCAAATGTGTACCTGAGCACACGAGATCTGGGTAAAAAAATTTCAAGAAAATTAAGGAATGAACTGGGAGGAAAGCTGAGGGAGAGCAGATCTGTTGTTGGACGGAAAGACGGAAGAGACCTTTACAGGTTCACATTCTCGCTCAGACTGCCTCGTTACAAAAAAGGGGATATCGTCCTGGCTAACAGAAAACCAGCCATTATCAAATCTTATAAAAAAGGAATCGACCTTGTTTCTGGAAAAGAGGTCAGATTAAGGGGTGATGAGAGAATAATAGGGGATCTGTCATCCTCTTTCAAGGGAATAGTCGTGAACATGGACAGAACTGTTCTGGAGATAGTGAGTGACGACGGGAGTATTGTGAAGATCAGAAGGCCCCTTTTTAAAATATCAATCGGGGATGAAATCGATGTGGTTGATACGGATGAGGGCAGGTGGGCCCTGCCCAGGGGAATACCATGAGGGCCATCAGGGTTAAAAAATCAGAGGCAGAAGGAGTGAGAAAATGGCTTGAGAAAATAGGTGCCAAGGACAGGAAAAGATTGATAGTTTCCTGTGGAGATTATGTGGAAATACCAATTATAGATGAATTCGATCCACCTCCTGAATTTCAGGTTGTTATCCAGAAGAATCCTGTGTTTTCTGAATCTAAAAACCTTCTTGATCTGCTGTCGGATGATATTCCTCCAGAGAAACTCCAGTCAATTCCCAGGAGATACAAGATCATCGGAGACCTGATCCTGATAAAATTACCCTCGGATCTCTACACATACAGACGCGAAATAGGCTCAGCCCTGCTGAAAATCCACCGGAGGTGCAGGGCGGTTTGGCTCGATAGTGGAAAAGAGGGGATGATAAGAAAACCGAGGGTTGAGCTGATTGCCGGAAAAGGCAGTGAGACAATTCACAGGGAGAATGGAGTGATGTTCAGGCTTGATGTTACAAAGGTCATGTTTTCTCCCGGAAATCTGAATGAAAGGATAAGGATATCCAGATTTGGCAGAGGGGAGGTAGTGGTGGATATGTTTGCAGGAATAGGTTACTTTTCAATCCCCATGGCTGTTCATTCTTCGCCCGAGGAGATCACTGCAATTGAGATAAATCCCGATGCATTTCATTACCTCAGAGAAAATATAGAGCTGAATCATGTTGAAGATAAGGTAATTCCAGTTCTTGGAGACAGCATGGAGAAAACACCCGAAAATTATGCTGACAGAGTAATAATGGGACATTTATTTTCCCATAAATTTCTTCCCGTTGCAATTAAGGCTATCAGGAAAAGGGGCATCATTCACTATCATGAAGGTGTCCCGGAGAGAATACTGGAGAGGCCCGCAGAGAGGATAAAGCGAACGGCCAGAGAACTCGGAAGGAAAGTGAAGATAAGAGACTTCAGAAAGGTGAAAAACTACTCTCCGGGTGTATGGCATGTGGTTGTGGATGCCGAGATCCACTGAACAAAAAAGGATTTATGGGTCATCTGTCAAACTATACTCCGATGATCAGACATCTGTATTTTCTCTTAATAATCCCTCTAATAGCCATTTCAGGATGTGCTGAAAAATCTCCCTTGAGCATGGAGAAATCCCTCGGTGTATCATCGGTTTTTGAAAATGGTGATGAGATACCGGACAGATATACGTGCACGGGGGATGACATATCTCCTCCTTTGAATCTGGAGGGGCTCTCCTCAGATGCTGTTTCAGTTCTCATAACCGTGGAGGACCCCGATGCTCCGGAAGGCACATTCATTCACTGGGTTATATGGGGTATACCACCCACAGATGAGATTCCGGAGGGAATTCCTCATGGAAAGAGCATATCCACTCCATTCCAGGCATACCAGGGGAAAAATGATTTTGGAAAATACGGATACAACGGTCCATGCCCCCCACCCGGAAAACCACACAGGTACATATTCAGGGTTTATGTGCTCGACACAATGCTTTCCCCGGATTATAAAAAAATCTCTGATCTGATGAGGGCCATTGAAGGCCATGTACTGCAATACGGAGAACTCGAAGGTGTTTATGGGAGGTAGTTTAAACCTCTTATTTCCAGCTATTCCATTGTCTTTGAAACAGAACCTCCAGAAAGCTGTATTACGTATCTATCTCCATCCAGTACTTCTCAGAATCCTCTCCGGGTTTTCATCCACGATTTTGATTGCTGACTCTTCTTCCAATCCACTTCCCCTGAGTATCTGAATTGCAATTTCCCTGCACATAAAGTCGCCAGGAGAGTGAGAATCTGTATTAATGAGCAGTTCAGCCCCTGTTTCCATTGAAACACGAGCCACATGCCCGTTAGCCAGGCAATGGCCCTTCCTTGCCGATATTTCAAGATAGACGCCGTTCTCTTTTGCGATTTCAGCCTCTTCCAGACCGATCAATCCGGGGTGGCTTAGAATGTCAACATCTGGATTTGAGACCGCAGTTCTGTTGGTCCCCTCTCTGACGGGCTCACTCAATGTCTCCCCGTGGACAAGAATTACCTCTGCACCCTTTTTCCTTGCAAGCCTGACAAGCCCATCAATTCTTTCAGGAGGGACGTGGGTTATTTCCACACCAACCAGAAAAGGGATCTCGAAGGAATCTCTGTCCTTCTTCAGTAACTCGAGTTTTGAGAGAACAGATTCAAGATTGCTCATATCAACATGGTCAGTTATGGCAACACCCTTGTTGCCCATTACGCTCATCCTTCTGATTATCTCTGATGGCAGAAGCTCACCATCACTGAATACAGAGTGGGTATGGAAATCAAACATGCGAGGAAAGTTTTTATATTCGTAAAAATAGTTTTCGTAAGGTGAGAGGGAATTGGCGGGGATCAGAAGACTTGTACTCGATGTGCTGAAACCACATGAACCCAGTAAATTACTTCTCGCTGAAAGACTCAGCACTTTGAATGGTGTCGAGGGTGTAAA
>WAJW01000201.1 GCA_015523685.1 Archaeoglobaceae archaeon | reverse complement strand
GGGTTCCCGTGTAGGGAAGTCTGTATTTTATTCTGAAGTTCTTTCCAAAAAAGGGGAGAGTCTGACCCACATCCCCAATAACCGTAAATCCTGTTATACACTCTCCATTATCGAGTGTGAGTCCGGCAGGCAGTAGACGGGAGATTATGAAATCCGTTCCAGGGTCAATTCCAACAACCTGTGTATCCGGAAGTCCACAGCAAGCAAGGGCACTTGAAAGAGATACCGCATAAAGCTGAGGTGTAGCCTGTTTAACGTGATCAATATCCAGAATTCTGTCATAAACACCTGCGTCCATGTACATGGAGGATGGCTTTCCGACAAGTAATGTGTCCTCAAAGGTGTTTTTCGTCCCGTGAGGAACCACCACGAGATCCGCACCGGTCAGCTCAACTGTGCTCTCTATTTTTTTTCTTGCCTGAAATGTGAAGGCGGTTGTGGAGTATACGAGGGATACCGCAATCAGAACTACAATTATTGTTATCAGTGTTCTTGCGGTGCTGTTGGTAAAATACCGGAGGGCCATTCTTGCAGGAGTTGGTATTTCAGAAGGCTTTTTCAAACCGGTACCTCCCTTACGGTTTATAAGTTAATGACTATATATTATGTTTTGGTTGCCTCTGATTCAAGTAAGATATATAATTTTTTCTGAAATACAGAAAGCATTGGAGGTGATTTGCCATGAAATATGAGATAAATGGAGTTAACATTGATATAAGCGTATCGGAGTTCATCTGCAAAATAAAAAGATTTATAAGATACGTATCTTTGACAGATTTTGTCATTCTCTGTCAGGGGGTAAAATATGTCCTGGGATAAAGAAAGGGTATACAAAAAGCTTGTTGATATTCTCGGGGACGAATGGGTCAGCGATGACGAGTTTGTGAGGTTCGCCTATTCCTATGACCTGTCTTTTGTCGAGCCAAAAATGCCTGATATTGTTGCCCTGCCGGAAACGGTTGAGGAAATTCAGGAAATACTGAAGATGGCCAATGAAGAAAAAGTTCCGGTTGTTCCATTCACGGCTGGGACAAACATCGGTGGCCTCTGCATACCTGAGAAGGGGGGGATAATTCTCGATCTCAAGAGAATGAACAGGATCATTGAGATAAATGAGGAGATGCGGTATGCAGTGATTGAGCCCGGAGTGAGCCATGCTCAGCTTGCCGAGGCCCTCTACAGGAAGGGACTCCAGTTCGGATGGCCCGTTGGCCCTCCTTCAGCATCAGTCCTTGCCTGTGCCATAAACCACGGGATCGGGCATCTGACCGGAAGGTATGGTCTCAACAGCCAGATGATAACAAGCATGGAAGTTGTACTTCCAACAGGAGAGCTCGTACGGCTTGGAAGTGCAGGAATAACGGGCTCATGGCACGCCCTCTATCCCGTACCGAGACTTGATGGAATGTTTATTGGAATGCTCGGGACCACGGGAATAGTGACAAAGCTCGGAATAAATGTGTGGGCCATACCTGATTACAGGGATGTTCTTACCGTTTCTGCGGAAAATATAGAGGATATGACATCCTATATGATCAGGTGGGGAAGATACGAGGCTGCAGACGATCTCACGGCAGTTAGCTGGTGGCTTGCCCAGATCCCCATTCCCTATCCCTACAGACCAAAGCCCGACGACGAACCTGAATGGTTCAGCTACAGCGTGATCTCAGGCTATACTGAAAAAGAGCTGGAGGCAAAAAGAGAGATGTGGGAGATGGCCCTCAGGGAGGAACAGGAGAATGGAAGCAGTGTCAAAGAGTACGAGTATCCCGAAGAGGCCAAGAGAGCAAGAACCCAGCTTCCAAGCCAGATTGTTGGTTCCACGAAAAATTACGCAAAGTCAGCAGGAGGAGGAATCTCATGGCCTGGAACATTTACTCCAGCCCCCAAGTGGCCTGAAGCGTTCAACAGGTGGAAGGAGATATACATAAGGAGGGGGCTGAGCCCTTCAGTCAGGGTCACGCTGTACAGGGGTACACACTATGGTATGCTCAGAGCGATGACCCCATTCGACAAGAGAGATCCGGAGAAGATCAGAAACGCAAAGGAAGCTATTGTTGAGGCACTTCAGGTTGCACTGGATGTGGGTGGAATCCCCTATAAACCTCCCATTGAATTCCTGGAAGAGGTGTACAAGCGTGCTGATCCGGGCTATGTTGAGCTTGTTAAGAGGGTTAAGGACATGCTCGACCCTAATAACATAATGAACCCCGGGAAACTGCTTGTGAGGTGAGAGCAATGGGATTCAAAAAACTTGAGGAACTTAAGGATGCTGTTTACATGTGTACGTACTGTGGTACGTGCAAGGTTGCATATACGTACGGCCCCCCTCCCCTATTTGCACCCATATGTCCACAGGGTGAGCGTTTCAAATTCGATGCATATCTGGGGAGCAGAAGCAAATCCGCCATGGCAAAGGCCATTTTAACCGGGGCAACCGGATGGACGGACACTCTTGTCAACTCTCTCTTCACATGCAATGTCTGTGGTGGGTGTGAGTATCAGTGTCAGACGGATTTCAAGCCCGAGATCCTCCATACAATAGAGGCTCTGAGATACGAAGCCGTCAAAGCTGGCAGGTTCCCGAAGGAGCATGGAAGGATAGCTGAGAACGTCCTTAAATACAGGAATCCATATGGAGAAGATCCAGAGAGAAAAGAAGACTGGGCGGATTCGAAATACGAAGGTGGAGAACTGCTTTACTTCGTCGGATGCACTGCGGCTTTGAGAAGACCTGAGATTCCAAAAGCAGCTGCAGAAGTTTTCAAGGCTCTCGGCATTGAATTCACAATACTCGGGAAGGATGAGGTGTGCTGTGGCTCTCCTCTGATCCGTACGGGACAGTGGGATGCTGCCGAGCAGATCATGGGGGAAACCATTGACAGGATCGTGGAAACAGGAATAACGGATGTTGTAACAACGTGTGCGGGGTGTTACAAGACCCTGACGAGGGATTACGCCAGTTTTGACTTCAAAGGATATGATAAACTGAAGTTCCAGCACATTACCCAGTATCTGCTTGACAAAATTAACCCATCGAGCAGTCTCGGAATGAAGGTTACGTACCATGACCCATGTCACCTTGGAAGGCAGGCAGAGGTCTATGAAGAGCCAAGGGAAATTCTCAGAAAAATAGGTGCAGAGCTGATAGAAATGCCGAGAAACAGAGGAAATGCCTACTGCTGTGGAGCTGGAGGAGGTGTCAAGGGAGCGTTTCCCGATCTGGCCCTGGAAACTTCAAAGAAGAGAGTGGAAGAGGCCGAATCACTCGGAATAGAGGCAATAGTCACTGCATGTCCTTTCTGTGTCAGGAACCTTCAGGATGCGGAACCATCTGTGCCGGTTTACGATATAATAGAACTTGTGAGGAAAACTCTTTAACCTTTTCAATATTTTTTTGAAGGGGAGGATTGCATGAACTATCTGGAACTTGTTAATGAAATTCTGAAAAACAGAAAGAGAGATTGCCTGACACTTGCTTCAAGCCCTCTCACCACACCGACCATCGATCAGATGAAGGCTGTAGATGCCTACTGGCCATCTGCCCATTCAGATGTTGACCTCATGGTCAGGCTTGCATCTGCTGCATACGAGGTTGCAGAACTCAAAGGGATAAAGGTTCCCTTTGAGCTCACCGTGGAGGCTGAAGCATTCGGCAGTGAGCTGAACATGGGTAAGATGGGCAGGAATCCATATGTTACAAAGCCGGCATTTGAGAGCATGGATCAGATTGACTTTTCAGATGAGATATTTGAGAGGGGCAGATTTCACATAGTTTTTGACGCTCTCAAGAAACTGAGCGAAAAATACGGGGATTTTCTCCCAATATATCCTCAGATTGTCGGTCCATACACACTACTTGGCCATCTCATAGGTGCAGAAAAAATGCTAAGACTGACACTGAAGGAGAAGGAAAAGGTGGGAGAGACACTCCTGTTGCTTGCGGACTTCAACATAGAGTATGCAAAGAGGGTGATGGAGAGCGGAGGGAATATTCTGTGCATCGCAGATCCGACTGCAAGCGGAGATCTGATAAGTCCGGTGAGCTTCAGAGATCTGCTTCTTCCAGCATACAAAAAGATATCCTCCAGCGTGGATTTTCCCGTAATCCTGCACATATGTGGTAACACAACCAGATTTCTTGATTACATAAGGGATTCTGGATTCGATGCATTCTCATTTGACTCAATGGTTGAGGTGAAAACTGCAAAAGAAAAACTTGCCGGGAAACTTGCTCTCGTGGGTAACGTCCCAACCATCGAGGGCCTGCTCAATGGAACGCCGGAAAAGGTCAGGGAATACTCCATGAAAGCTCTGAACGATGGAATCGACATACTCTGCGGGGCATGTGCAATTCCACCGCAGGCTCCACTGGATAATATCAAGGCGATGGTGAGAGCTGCAGAGGAGTACAATGAGAAATACTGCAGATAACATACATTTTTTATCCTGCACTCTGGATCCGGACGAGAGAGAGCCCAGAATTGAGAAAAAGAGAAAGGCAATTCTAAATCCGGGTTTACTTGAGTGGAGTGACCCCTCGGTGGAGATAGAGAAAAGGACAGGAAAGCAATTCAACAGAATAGATGTTGAGAGCTGGTTGAGACCCCTCCCTGAGCCATCAGATTTACCCCTGATGAGCGTGGAGAATTTTGTTGTTTTCATTGACTCCGGTGGATGCCTCGAATATGCGGAACTGGTTGAAGAGACATGCAGGGATGTGGAGAGCCTGCCCGTGCTTATAGGAGTTGACCACTCCCTTTCCGGGGGTGTTCTCAGGGCAGTATCAGAAAGGATGGATGGAGAGAAATTAATCTACCTCGTGCTTGATGCCCATTTTGATTGCATTCTCCCTGAAATAAGGTGCGGGTTATTGCAGTACGATGCTGAAACAAATCCGGAGTCGAGGTACAGCACAGATAATCCGTTCATCTATGGCAGACCAAACTCCTACAATGCAGACTCATTTCTTCATTTTCTCTGGGAATGGAATGTTGTAGAGCGAGAAAGTACCATCGTTGCCGGTGTGGTTGATTATCCTCCGGAATCCGCTCAGGAAATAGATGACTCGAGAGTGGCGAGATACGTTAATTTCTATCTGGGGCAGGAAGAAAGAGGGGTAAAAATCATACGTTCTGAAAGGCTCAGGAGCAATCCCGCAGGTATAATCCGTTCTGCAATAGAGGAATGTGATGGGGATGCAGTTTATATCTCCATCGATCTGGATGTCGGTGCAAATACGTGCTGTGATGGAGTAAGGTTTTCTGAGCACAGGGGTGTTGGATGCAAAGCGATTGTCGAGACGGTTAGATCTGTCACTGATAACTGCAGGATTGCAGGAATTGATATCTGTGAATTCGATCCGTACTCCTCAGGAAAATTAAAACCTCCCTTTGATGTGGCCCTTTCCATCTTAGAAATTATTGATTCAGCATTTAATCGAAATAATTAAATATCGCAAGTCGATAATCATATAGCAACGTGGTGCCCATGAAATATATACTCATTCCTGATCCAGATAAATGTACGGGATGCAGAATATGTGAGATGGGTTGTTCAATGATCAAAACTAGGAGAGCAAATCCCGGTTTTTCGAGAATCAGGGTTGTTAAAATTGAAGAAAAGGGTGTTGATTATCCTCTGGCATGCCT
>WAJW01000200.1 GCA_015523685.1 Archaeoglobaceae archaeon | reverse complement strand
GTGATGGAGTTTATCATAATATCGTCATCTCCGGGGTTGTAGAGTGCTATCTTTACCTGTGCGATGTCTCCGGGGAAGAGGGTCTGAATATCTGTTTCCACATCCTCGATGGTGAGAGTGCCTGAACTGGCAGATTTTCCTGAAACCAGACCTGTGGACGGGATTATTAGAAGTAACAGAGACATCAGAATGGTTCCGAAAAAAATTCCATTGAGAGTCCTGAACTTCACCATAATAAAACATTATCATAAGGAATTATTTAATAATATTGGCGCGAGAAGATCATATCATTATTTTTTCATCAGATGTGGATGCAAGAATTTGTTCATATGGTGATCTTTTGTCGTTCAGAATCACTCATGGAAAACCAGAAGGGGTTATATATCTGATCTGATTGTTCTCTTCAGGGTGAAATTTTGGGCAGACCGGTTGTGATACTCTACACTGGTAGCGGGAAGGGAAAGACAACAGCTTCTCTGGGGCTTGCCCTTAGATCCCTCGGTCATAACATGAAGGTTGCGGTGATCCAGTTTTTGAAGGGTATGAAAGACACGGGTGAGATTAAGGCTGAATCGGTTCTTCCTGAAAATTTCAGAATATTTCAGTTTGGAAGAATGGTATTCATAGAGAATGAACCGCCTGAAAATGATATAAAGCGCTCTGAAGAGGCACTGGATTTTGCCAGAAAACTTGTTTTTGAGGATGGAGTTGACGTTCTCATTCTCGATGAGATCAATCTTGCCATTTCACTCGGGATGATAGATGGAAGGAAGGTTATTGAGTTCATCGATTCCATTGACAGGGACATGATAATCGTTCTCACGGGGAGAAAGGCACCCAGAATGTTAATAGAGCGAGCCGATATTGCAACGGAGATGGTGGAGCTTAAGTATGTGATGGAGGGGGAACCAAGAAAGGGGATTGAGATATAGGTTAATGATCTATTCGCATATCTTCCACAAATATCCCCTCTCCATCCTCCACAACTCCAACAATCCGGCCATCTGTGAAATCCGGAAGCCTTTCTGCCTCATCTTCAGGTAAGATTATTGCAAATCCCATCCCCATGTTGAATGTTCTGTACATCTCATCCAGATCAACATTCCCCTCATTCATAAGGAATTCAAAGATTTTCTGGGGTCTGAGGGGTTTTTCAATTCTGTATCTTAGATTCTTTAATCTCTTCAGCTTCAGAAGACCGCTTCCTGTGATATGGGCCATTCCGTGAATCTCCACATTCCTCACCACATCAGGGATCTCGTTATATATCCTTGTGGGCCTTAAAAGCTCCCTGCCGATTGTTGTATCCTCAAATCCATCCATATAATCCATCCCGGAAGCCTCAACAATCTTTCTTGCCAGCGTGAGGCCATTGCTGTGTATTCCACTGCTCGGAATCCCGTAAATAATGTCTCCCGGCTCGATCTTTTCACCTGTTACCATCCTGTCTCTGTCCACAATCCCGATGGCTGTCCCTGCCAGATCAAATCCTCTGATAATTTCCGGAAGAGTTGCGGTCTCTCCACCAACGAGGGTGATGTTTGCAATTCTGCATCCTTCCTCAAGTCCGATTGCAATCTCCTTCATTATCCTTTCATCCGGACTCTGAATTGCGATATAATCAACGAATGCAACAGGTTCGGATCCAATTGCGTAGAGATCATTAACGTTCATGGCAACGCAGTCAATCCCGATAGTGGAAAAATCATTAATTTTTTCAGCAACAAGAATCTTTGAGCCAACTCCGTCAGTGGTAACTGAGATCCACACGTCTCCCAGATCTATAACTCCCGCATAATGGTTCATGAGAACCGGCTTACCTGTGCCCGTCCTGATGTAAGATATGACCTCTTTCAGAGATCTTATGGCCCTTTCCTCATCGGCAATATCAACTCCGGCAGATGCATAATCAAGTTTTTTCTTCATCAGAGGAACATGAAAGGGGAACTTAAATATACCTGACGGTGAATCATGCATGGATCTATTTTTCCGAACATAATTTCAGAATCGAAGGACAATCTACCCGGTGAATGCCCGAACCTGTATGGGCTGATTTATCCACCTTTTCAATAGAATCAACCTCTTCTTTCTGGATATCAATCCGGTGAAACAGCTCAATAAACGTTCTCATTTGATCCCCTCAACGGATTGGGAACCCTGCAATTTCCATGTTCTTTATCTGATGATTCACAACAAAATACTTGAAGAGAATCAGATCTTCAGAGTACCTTCAAAATCTTCATCTTCATATCGCTGACCACAATGTCCGGAAATTACAATGCTCGATGTATTCGATCAGGTGGCCATCCCCTCACCCGGAAGCATTTAAAAGCCCGTAAGGACAATTCTGTATTTTCCTGAGATTGCGGATTTCCCTGACGGCAATTTCCTTGTTCTCCATGTTCTGAACTTCATCGAGAAAAGAATTCATAATGCTTTCCCGTGGATTTCAATACTGAGTCCTGTGCATATCTCAGATCTCTGTGAATAAACCTAAAAAGTCTGAAATCCTCAAAATTCAGGGAGATAGCTCTTTAATATTTCCTGAGGGCTTATATGACGGATTTTTCCTGACTTCTCGAGCCCGGAGTGGATAAATAATTTAATTTAAAAGGTCTCCTTTTAATGAAGAAACCCGCAAAGGAGCTATCGTGATATAAGAGTCTGCCTGTTCCCGGGTGTAAGAAAAGAGAACTTAAATATACCTGACGATGTTATCTGAGGTGGACATGAACCCGAGAAAAATCACCGAAGAGAACCTGAGAAAGGCTCTGAAAACCGGGCTGAAAGGCAGTGATAGAGCATGTGAATATTATCCGTGCCACTTTGAAGGACAGGATTGTACGTGGTGTTTCTGTCCCTTTTATCCCTGCCTCAATCTGCTGATGAAGGGTGAGTTCAGGCGATACAGAGATGGAACGCTCATATGGGGCTGTAAAAATTGCACATGGATACATCAACCCGAAAATGCAGAGAGGATTTTTGATCTTCTATCTGATATCGATTTCGGGAATGCAACATGGACTGAGCTGTCGTTGATCCTCCTGAAGGCCAGATATGGAAAGGTCACGACTCTTGATTTCAATTTAGAAAGGCAAATCCATGAGGATTCGGGAGTGAAGATATTCAATCTTGGAGAGAGGGTACTTCATGCTGAGGGTGGAGAGAGGGAAGAGGGAGATATGGTACCCCGGACTCCAAGGGTAATTCTTGTGGAGAGGGGGAGGATAGTGGGGGAGAGCATTTCGGAAAGTGGTGTTGAACCCCGGAAGAACTGGCTCATGCTCAATCCCATTCTCTATTCATACGGGGAAGGAGATTTTATCATAGTCCTTCCTCCGGTTCTGGAGGAGAAGGGTTATTCTGCGTACATCCTTTCTGAGTCAGGAAGCATTTTAAGAAAGATGTCAACGGACATCCTATATTGACATAATTAAATCTGTTAAAATTCTTTAAAACAGAAAAACACCATTTACCTCATTTTTAGGGCTCAATCAATATAGTAATCCTTAAATAACTTGGAAGTTTCACATCCTGAATGGATTTAAAGGAGGGAGAAAGTTGACAGAGGCTTTGGAACAGATTAATGAGAAAATTAAAGAGCTTGCCAGCAGCGATCTTTACAGACTGCTACTGAAGTTCAAGAGATGGCACAGCAGTAACCCTGTCCTCGGTGGTTACTCTCCCCTCGATTTGAAACTTCTGCAGGAACAGTTTCCTGAACTCCTTTCTGAGGAGAATCTGAAAAAACTTGTGGATCAGGAGCTGTTCATTGTGGAGTTTGAAGAGAGTTCCAGACCTAAACTGAGGGTTACGGATAAAGGCTGGCAGTTGAGAGAGAAGATTAGAACACTGGCTTCGGAAATTTAAGGGGGTGAAGTTTGAATGGCTGAGAAAGTTGTGGTTAAATATAAGACAGTTCTCGATCCACTTGGAGAGACGACAGCAGAACCAATTGAGCTCAACGACGGAATTGAGACTCTCGATGGAAAGGTGATAGGACTTCTGGACAATGCAAAGCCCAATGCAGACGAGACAGTCAATGCTTTCAGAGAATTCCTTTCACAGAGATACAATGTCAAGGAATGGGTTTACAGAAAGAAACCTCTCGCAGGCAATGTCGCTCCTGAAGAGATGCTCAGCGAGCTGGCAGAGAAATGCGACGCGGTGATAACCGCACACTGTGATTGAGGATCGTGCACGGCCTGGACTATCCGGGATGCGCTTATCCTCGAAAGCAAGGGTGTTCCCGTGGCAACCTTCTGTTCCACCGCCTTCGCCCCTCTCGGCGCGATAGTTGCAGAGGCTCTGGGTCAGCCTGACCTGCCAATAAGTGCTCTTCAGCACCCGCTTGCAGGTCTGACACCGGAGCAGATAAGAGAGAGGGTGAGGCCGGTTGTGGATGATGCCATCGGGATGCTCACGCTTCCAAAGGAAGAGAGGATAAAGCGCTACTCGGGTAGGCGCTGGGTTGAAGCGCTCCAGGCCGTGAGTATAGAGGCCAAAGTTGGAGAAGAGGAGGAAGAGAAGTAATCGGAGAGGAATAAACATGGCAGAGGTAGAATTTAGCTCGAGAGAGTGGAAGGTAAAAGAAGAGAGAGTTTACGAGGCAGAGGTGGATTCAGAGGGAAAACCCATTCTTGAACTTGATCCTCCCATAGACGAGGTGTATAAGTTTTTCTACACAAACAGAAGAACAGACGGTCTGCCGATAATACCACCCACAAAGGATAGAGTTGCGAAAATGCTCTCATATATAGACAGGGAAGCTGATGAAATCCTGGGATATTTCCCCCCAAGGAACTCCATTGTCACACCGGAAAAGATTGCGATAAATGCTGTGATGGCCGGTGCCATTCCGGGACATTTTCCGGTTATAATGCACGCAGTGATGGGATTGATACACAAAGCTTATGGACAGCTTGCAACAACCATAAACATTGAGGGAATAATAACAACAACACATCCCGTGCATCCACTGATTATAGTGAACGGCCCTCTGATTCAGGAGCTGACGTTCAATGCGGGTGTTAACTGTTTTGGACCCGGATGGAGAACGAATGCAACGGTGGGCAGGGCAATCTCTCTGTGTATGCTCAATCTCGGCGGTGGGATGCCGGGTATCGTGGATCATGCAACTCATGGATCTCCAACAAAGTACTCTTTCGTGGTTGCAGAGAATGAAGAGGAAAGTCCTTGGGACCCTCTCCATGTCAGAAGAGGGTATGGCATGGAAGATACAACCGTCACGCTGATGGGTCTCGAAGGTCCGCATAACGTTCAGGATCACAGAAGTGAGACGGGTGAAGATCTCCTGCTCTCATATGCCAAAACGGTCTGTGTGGCGGGAATGAACCCGTCCACTCTTGCGTCGGAGAGATGGGGAAACGTCCTCATTGTTATCAGTCCTGAATATGCGAAAATTCTTGCCAGAGATGGCTATGACATTGACGACATAAGGATGTTCATATGGGAATATGGAAGGCAGGATCAGCAGTTCTTCGAGCAGGTGGGATACGAGCTTCCAAGGGGTGGACTCATGCCAGAGTGGCCCAAATGGGTCTGGAACAGGTTCGATGGTGAGGTGCCACCTACCGCAAAGCCAGAATATATCGAGGTCATCGTTGCGGGAGGTCCCGGAAGGCACGGTCTTGTCATGCCCAGTTTCGGATGGACCCATGATATAACCGTACCACTGACACTTGCAGATGGAACACCCATCAGATCAGTCATGGACTACAAGAAAGCGAGGAAGGAAAGAGGGCTTAAACCCTGAGGTGGGCTGAATGGCAGATCTGAAAGAATTGATAGGCAGAATTAAGGATCAGGAAACACGAGAGGCACTTGAGGCTTTCCTTGAACAGTTTGAGGAGTTCAGAGAAGAGGTAAACGTGAGGTTCTTTGGACTTGCAAAGTGGGAAAAGCTCCGTCCCGGAGCACCAAAGATGTAAATTTCCCTTTTTTCTTATTTTATATGTGCTATAAAGATTTTTCACAATCACCATTCAGGACTCTGAAGTGAAAAATTTATATGCCTTCATCCCGAATCATCCTACAATGGGGGAATACGGTCTCGAAAGATTTGTGGCAGGTGTAACTGCCCTGGGTGGAATCATCATTCTCGTCATATCACTCTACTCACTCTACCTCGATTATGTCTCTTTCAGGCCTGTCTATTATCTTGTGGTGGATATGGCCTTTGTGATTCTCTCTGCCATACTGGTTGGAGGGGGTTTCAAGCTCGGGAGGAGATTGACCGCCTATAGATACGCTGCAGCTACCGCATTTGATGAATTTCTCTACAGCAGGTTCAGGCCCATTCTTGAAGAGCTTGCCCTCGGTATAGTGGAGGTAAATGAGGTAAAATCCAGAATAATGAAAATGGAAAATATGCTCTCTGAACTTCATTCTGGAGTCACAAAGCCACCTGAAGTGGAACTCCCCACCTATCCCGAATCCCTTGCACTGAGAAAAACAGCATTCTACATGAAAACCATTGTTGTGGCAATATTCTTTTTCGGGACGTACTTCTTCTTTCTGGAATTCAGGCTCAGGTTTGAGGAATACATGTTCCCCATCCTCTATATAATCTGGTGGGTTTTCATAACCAAAGAGTTTGAGCTGTACAGAAGGACTGAAGC
>WAJW01000199.1 GCA_015523685.1 Archaeoglobaceae archaeon | reverse complement strand
CCTTACCCAGATACCCGAGTGCCGCTGCAATCGGTCCGGTTGCATTTGCCACGTCATTTGATCCATGAGCAAAGGCAACGTATGCTGCTGTTCCTATCTGGAGGATGGCAAACATTCTCTCCAGCCTCATCACGTCACTCGATCTCTCGATAAGTATGATTCTGATAAGCGTAAAGATTACAAATGCCATTATAGCTCCTACTATGGGTGAGATTATCCAGCTCAGAACGATTTTTTCGAGAACTGCCCACTGGATCTGCGAAAGGGTTATTGTTCCGGTGGCCATCAGACCGAACCCAAATCCCACCATGGCTCCGACAGCAGAATGGGTGGTAGATACGGGAAGACTGTAGTATGTTGCTATCGTGATCCAGATACCTGCCGAGAGAATTGCAGCGAGAGCCCCTATTGAAACGAGATGAGCATCGAGAATGCTGACAGGAATAATATTTTTAGCAATGGTATTTGTAACTCTCGATCCAAAGAAAACAGCCCCTGTGAACTCCAGAATCCCGGCAAGAATTATGATCTGTTTGAGAGTTAAAGCACCACTTCCATAAGAGGTTGCCATTGAATTTGCCGCATCATTGGCCCCTATATTCCAGGCCATGTACAGGCCGATTACGACCGTTATTGCGAGTAAAGGCAACAACATGGTATATGAAAGAAAAAGAGGATATAATAACCTTTCGTTTTTCTAATAGAAGTATAATCACGAATATTTATGAATTTCATCCATCAACTCATCCATGTTTTCCGGAATCCTCGCTCTGTTCCTTTTCACAAGGAATTCAAGAACAAGTTTCAGAATATCAATGACCTCATCAAGTGATTCTTTTCTGGCCACCTGCCTTGCAAATCTTGGCCTTCTGCCGAGTTTACCCCCGATGAGAACGTCATAAGCAGGGTCTACCGATATCGCCCCTGTCGGGCAATTTTTCCAGCAATCTCCACACCCGACACATCGTTCCATGTCAAATACCGGGAAATCATCCACATAAACTGCATTCTCAGCACAGACATTCTCACACATCATGCATGAGGTGCAACCCTCAGAATAATAGGGTAATGCCCGGGCAATGACACCGAAATCCTTTATCTGAGGTTCTGTGCAAGCATTGGGGCAGAATGAAAATGATACCTTGAACCTGTTATGAGAAAGGTGACCCATTGGTTTATTTCTGGCGATGTCCGATATACCGGAATCGATTATGATCTTCTCAATTTCATTCTCCAGATTCTCTTCATTAACAAGGCTGTGTCTGCAGGATGACCTGCATATTCTTATCTCATATCCCACGCCCGTTTTCCTCTGGTGATCGGGAATACTCATTGCCAGATGGTCTGTATGAAGAGATAAATCAGTTTTCCCTGAAACTTTCGCTTCATCGTTCACAGCTCATCAGATCTCTCTCCACAACCCTTCCGTATGGCTCTGTTTCCTCAAAGATCTGACCCTGAAAAACATAAACCTCAGTGTCCTCTTCAAGCCAGCAGTCAGGTGGAAGTCCGGCCTTCAGGCATGTCTGGGTCAGAAACTCTTCCTCATCAAAATTATGTTCTACAGCAACCTGAGGGAGTAAAAGGCCCGAGAACATTCCCTTTTTAACCATCAACCCGTCCTTTCCAACCTTAACATACTTCGATCTTTCAAGTGGTTTTGCTTCAAGCCTCTGCGGTGGTGTGAGAACAGTAACCTCAACAACAATATCCTGAAGCTCATCATCTCCAACGGGTGGGAACCTCGGGTCTTTCACCGCTGCGCTTATTGCGGAATCGATGATTGCCTCATCCAGCCTTTTTACCGGATACGGAAACCCGATACATCCCCTGAGCATACCGTGCTTATTGAGGGTTGTAAAAACACCTCTCTTTTCAGCAAATTTGCCTTCAAGCTCCTTCTTTAGAACTTTTCTCTCCCTCACATACTGCTCAACAGCCTCTCTCGCAAGCCTTACTGCAAGTTCACCCTCTTTTAACGTGAGCAACATCAGTAAAATTTAAGATCCGGATGTATTTATGATTAATCCCTGCATATCCATGTAAAGGGCTTATCCGGAACTATCCAGGAATAAATTTAACTCATGGATATCAATTATTTCAGGATTCACTAAACCGGGAGTGAAGATAAAAAATCCAGGATCACAGATATCGAAACTGATCCCCCGCTTGCTCCGGCCAAAGTTAACTTCTGAAGACCGGAAGATGAAACGTGGTATTACAAAAACGTGATGATAAAATTGACAGGCTTCATATCTGAAAAGGTCTTAAAAACAAATAAATAGGAAAAGAACGGGTTAATTTCTGATTAAAGGTCTATTTTATCTGAGTTCGTCCCATCTTCCTCCTCCGCCACCTCTCTGGATTATTATCAGAATCAGCACTATTACGACCACTATCACACCTATTCCAATCCCACCGATCATCAAAAGCATTCTTCTCTGCTTTTCAGCCTCCTCCTGTCTTCTCTTTTCCTCTTCAAGTTTCTTCTGCTCCTCTTCCTGTTTTTTCTTTATCGCATCCTGTTTCATTTTCACTGCTTCGTCCCTGATGACGTTTGCACCAGATATTGCCTTTTCAGCCATTTCCTTTGCCTTTCCGTAGTTCTCGTTGTCAAACTGATCCTGTGCTTCATTCAGTTTTGATTTCACATCATCGAGCAGGAATTTGAGTGTTGTCACACTCGCCCCTTCCCTCTCTGCATCGAGAAGTGCAGATGTTGCAGACTGAATTGCGGAATCTGCCTTATCAAGGGCAAACTTTGCCATTGCCTTGTCAGCTTCAAGAGTTGCCTGATCGAGCTTTGCCTCGGCATCCTGTATCTTACTGCTCGCCAGATCGTAGTTTTCAGCATCTTTGGCAGTTACAGCATCATCTCTAAGGCTTTTGGCTTCTTTAAGAAGATCTTCCGCATTTGAAACATCTGCTCCATAGTCCTTAGCGGAATTGATGTAACTTTCAGTGTCGGAAATC
>WAJW01000198.1 GCA_015523685.1 Archaeoglobaceae archaeon | reverse complement strand
CCACACCCACATAGTTTACGAATGAATGATAGCATATCGAGGCTGCTATGGGTTTTACAATCCCTTCTATTATTGCACCCTCAAGCCCACCGCAGAATCCTCCTATCATGGCAAAACTTCCACTAACTCTGAAGCATCCGTAATCATCGAGCTTTATTGCTACGGTGAGGAGATCCGTCTCGATTTTCACATCTGGCAATATGGACAGAAGTACCCCGTCTGTTCTTCTAAGGCCATAATCCGGGTCTATTGGTGCCATGAACGGTCCGACTCTGGTTGTTATGGGATATAGCACAATGGCCATTCCGGGTCTGCCAGCCTTTCTAACTCCCTCCCTCATCCAGCTCAGCTCTCTGATTGCTGCGTATGTCTCCAGAGGCTCTCCAAAAATCTCCCGACCATCCACCGTTGTGAAGTTGAATCCTTCTATGAAATCCGCCCTCTCTATCTGGGCGAAGTTTTTCACAACGAGAGGGCCGTATTCTTCATTAAAGGGGGCGTGATGGCCGGGACATACATTAAGCGGTTCTCTTGTCTCTATATCGTGCTGATACCACACTCTCCGATCTCTGCCCTCCCCCATGATGATCTTTGAAGGAATCCCCTTGAGAGAATCGTAGATTTCATCTTCAGTCAGTCTGATAACCCTCTTTGTTGATACACAGTAAATGCCGTTCTCCTTCAGAAATTCAATGGCAGCCTCAAAGGCCCTGTCAGGAAGATCATCATCTGTGTTAAAAAAGACATCATCGCCCGGATACTGTCCTGTTATCCCGTATTTATCGGCGAGCTCCTTATAATTTTTGAACAGCCTGAGATCCCATTCTTTTTCATCCATTTTAGGTGACTTCTGGGCTCTTTCAGCTATTTCAATTAAACTGATCATTTTAATCCCCCCTCATTCCTTTTTTTCGGTCAGCTCCGTTGCAACTTTCACAGCCTCATCAGCATCTTTTCCATAACCATCTGCACCTATCTCCTCTGCCCAGTCCCTTGTTACCGGACCTCCGCCAACCATCACTTTTATCTTACCTTTCAACCCCTGTCTTTCCACCTCTTCAATGACCTCCTTCATATACGGCATTGTTGTGGTCATGAGAGATGAACATGCGATTATATCCGCACCCACGTCTTTTGCCTTTTCCACAAATTTTTCCGCAGAGACATTTGTTCCGAGATCGATAACCTCAAATCCGGCAGCCTTTAGCATCATTGTCACAACGTTCTTTCCTATCTCATGGATGTCTCCTTCAACTGTTCCTATAACGGCCACACCTTTTTTTGTTCTCTCGAGATCTTCTTTTGAGATGTGTGGTTCAATCACCTCTATTGCGGCGGTCATTGCATCAGAGGCCATCACAACATGGGGAAGAAAGATCTCATCTCTGTGGAACATGTCACCCACCTCTCGGATTGCTGGAGCGAGTCCCTCTTCAATCGCCTTAACAGGATCGACACCTGCAGACATTGCTTCCTTCGCAGCTTCCCTTGCACCATCAACATCGAAATTCAGAATAGCCTTCCGCAATTTCTCAAGATATTCCTCCATATCTGACCCCAAGTCCATGATTAATCCATCAGAATATATTAAAATTAGTGTAAACATGTTCAAATCAAAAAATTTATTCTTACAGCAATTTTGATATGGAGGTCATTATTGATCTTTCTATATTTCTTATCTTTCTTGAAATGGCAGCTTTTGATACATTATTTCTGCTGGATATATCCGTGATATTTACTTTTCTCGGCCACTCATAGTAACCTTCCTCAAGGATTTCCTTGAGCAACTTTATCTGGGACTCTCTGAGACCTTTTATTGTTTCAAAAAAGCTGATGAGACTCTCGTAGGACTTGAACAGCCAGCAGAAAAACTCCGGTGAGATATCGAGAGTGTAGGAAAGTTCCACATCGTTCGTATCTTTAAGGAATTCAATTGCAAATTTTCTCGAGTCAAGATCATCAAAGGTGACAAGCCACTTCTCATTTCCGCCCTCAACACTCATTGTACCCAGGATGAAACCCCCATAGTCTCTGATCCTGTCATAAAGCTCTGTTATGTTTGTAACAAGGGATATTTCAGCGAGATCATTTTTCTTGTATATGATGTTGAGAGATTTCAGTTCAGGATAGGAGTTCATAACTTGAATGGCTTTCTCAAGCTCTCTCTTATCGGAGGTTTTTATGATACATTTTGTCCTTCCATATCCCGGACCAATTTTTTTAAACGGAAGAATTTCAATGGAGCCGTCTACCTTATCCGAAGTGTAGATAAAGATACAATCGGGTTGATACCTGATATCAATAACATCAATTCTCATGATTTCATGGAGGTATTATTAATAATGTAATATAAGCATTCCTAACAATTAATCTTGATTTGAGTAAAAAAAAGTTAATTATTTGAGTATGGTATAAGTTGGGATGTTAAATATGTTTACCTTAAATTTTAATTCTTTAAATATTCAATTTACCCAGTAAGGAAGTGCCGGAGGTGTATACAATTCGATATTTTGGTTTATTAAAAAAAATTTTAGGGAGTCATTATATGAATTTAAACAAGGTATTGGTGTCATTGAACTGCTGTAAGTTACAATAATTTAATTTAATGGGTGAATTCAATGGAAGAAAAAATAAAAAAAAGGGTTTTAACGTCTTTATTAAAAGGGAAGACAGATAAACCAGTTGCTTGGATTCCAATCGTAGGTGTAACAGTAGACATGATGAAAATTTCAGGGTGTATGTGGCCTGAAGCTCATTCAGATCCTGAAAAAATGGCTAAATTAGCTTCAATGACCTATCATTTAACAGGTGTCAGCTGCACAACTGTTCCATTCTGCCTTACACTGGAAGCCGAAGCCCTTGGAGCAAAGGTTAACATGGGTAGAATAGATAGAAATCCTTATGTCATAGAGCCAGTTAAAAAACTTACATTACCCGAAAATCTATTGGAAAAAGGTCGAATCCCTGTTTTAATAGAGGCCTTAGATCTATTGCGTGAATATGAGGGCGATTCTCAGCCAATAAATGTAAAGGTAACAGGTCCTTTCACAATTGCATGCCAGTGTATAGGAACAGAAAAATTTTTAAAATCTCTCATAAAGAATCCCAGTTTTGCAAAAGAAACTTTGGAAGTAACTACACAGGTCTCAGAGGAATTATCTCTGGCATCTCTAAAAGCTGGAGCAGATGTTATAACCATTTCGGATCCAAATTCTTCAGGGGATATCATAAGTCCGGAACAGTATAAAAATTTCATACTTAATCATCATAAAGCACTTTTTGATAAAATAGACTCACCCACGGTGTTGCATATATGTGGCAATACAAAAAACCATCTGCCGTATATTGCTGAGAGTGGTGTTGATGGATTCTCTTTTGAAGAAAAAGTGGATGCCGAATACGCTTTGGCTAAAGTTGGCTCCAAACTTACATTGATAGGCAATATTCCTCCGGTGACAGTTTTGCTTGAAGGGACACCCGAAGATGTGGAGAATTACACCAATAAAATAAAAAAAATTGGAATGCCGATTATATCTTCTGGTTGTACAATTTCACCTTTGACACCTTTAGATAATCTTAAAGCAATTAGTAGAACTGTGAACAAGGAGATTTAATCATATTGTTGTATTATCTTCAGGATTATTTCAGAATTAAAGATTTATATCAATAAAGTAAAATCTAATAGTAAAAAATGATAGCCTGTGAGAGGTGTTCGCCAAATGCTATTCCTCAAAAAGACAGTTGAAGTTAAAAAAAGAATATT
>WAJW01000197.1 GCA_015523685.1 Archaeoglobaceae archaeon | reverse complement strand
CATGAAAGGATACAGCATAAGCTAAAAAGACCTCAAGCTGTGGCAGTCTGGCCTGTTCTGTGCCAAGAGCCGGCTATGAATAACGGTGGATGGGAGAATGGGTTCCTTATTGCTTGTTTATTATGAAAGTTTTAATCTTTAATAGATGTGAAAAATTTTATAGACTCATCACAGCCTTTACCTCTGACCGATAAATTTTTATAGAAGTTAAAACAACTTTACCCCAGATTCTAATTTTCACCTGATTACAGGAGGTGAAAGCGATGAAGATCTGGCTGGTCGGTACATATGGGGCAGTTGCTACCACCACAATGGTTGGTGCAAAGGCTCTTGAAAATGGTGTGATTGATCCGACCGGAATTGTATCTGAAATGCCTGAATTTGAGGAGATTCATGAAAGAATTCCCCTTGAATTCCAGTTCGGGGGACATGAAGTAAGATGGATCGATTCAAATGCTTACAGGGCAGCTCTGAATCACTGGAAGCTTAACAGACATTTTGATTATGGGATCCTTGAAAGTGTAAAAAATGATCTTGAAGAGATCAGGGCAGAGAAAGGAACTGCCATCAACTGTGGTCCGGGAGTGGAGTCCCTCGGAGAACTGAGCACACTGGAGAAAGAGGGATACACCCTGCGAGAAATTGTTGACATACTCAGAGAAGACATGTCATCCTTCGGAAAAAGAGACTGTGTTGTTATTAACGTTGCATCAACCGAGCCTGTGGTTGAATTCAGAGAAGAATACCATGGTTCCCTTGAGGGATTCGAGAGCATGATCGATGAAAACAGGAAGAGGTATGTAAGTGCAAGCATGCTCTATGCCTACTCGGCACTGAAGGAGGGTATCCCGTATGGAAACTTCACCCCCAGTACAGGCTCGAATATACCCGCTCTTAAAGAACTCGCCATTAAAAACAGGGTACCTCATGCCGGTAACGACGGTAAAACCGGTGAGACACTCATAAAAACCACACTGGCACCCCTCTTCCTCTACAGAAATCTCTCCATAGATGGATGGATGAGCTACAACATCCTGGGGGACGATGATGGAAAGGTTCTGAGCCACGCGGAAAACAAGGAGAGCAAGGTCATCTCCAAAGATAGTGTTCTCGAAAAGACCCTCGGATATTCCCCCTACTCCATCTGTGAGATAAACATGTTTCCATCACTCATCGACAACAAAATAGCCTTTGATTTCATTCATTTCAAGGGATTCATGGGCACAAAGATGAAATTCTACTTCATATGGGATGGAATCGATGCAATCCTTGCAGCACCCCTCGTCATAGACATTGCGAGATTTCTGCTCTATGCGAGGGATAGAGGAGAGTACGGAGTTATAGAAGAGCTTGGATTTTTCTTCAAAAGCCCGATGGACACAGAGATCGTTAACACCCATCAGCAATTTGAAATGCTTAAAACATGGTTCACCCAGAAACCTATAACAAGGGGAATATCCACAGCGGGAGTCTTCATACCAAAGGTCTGAATCTATTCTAAAACTCCCTCAATTTTTTCCTCGCCGACTCAAGATGCTCACGACCGACCACTGCAGAGGCAAATTCATCTGCTGCAAGCTCCATATCTTTCCCTATGACATATGGAAGGAAGGTCATCATCGATATCCCTTTCAGGAGAGAGGCTTTTCTGTTCTTTACATGATACGCTTCATGTGCCAGTACAGCTTTCAGCTCTTCTCTGCTCAGGATCTCCAGCAGACCACCGGAAACAAATATCTTTCTTCCCATTGCAAATGCCTTCGGAATGGCGGTATTGAGGATATAGACCTCGGCATCCACCAGATCACCAACAAACTCCCCGATCCACGGGAGTATCTTTTCCGACCCGATTATACCATATTTCCTCACGAGCAATCTTCCATAGAGGGTCATGGAGAGGAGGAATACTGCGGGAATCAGAAGGAGATATATGCCATAAATGTTGAGAAGACTCGAGTCGCATTTCATGGTATAGTTCATGGAATAGAAGACGAGAGGTATGTTGAAAAGGGCGGAAATGTTTGCAAAAACAAACAGCCTCAATTTGCTCTCAAACCCCTCCAGCTTTCTGACCAGGATCATTGAAAGGATTATGAGTGCGGAAGATAGCACAAAAAAGTTAAATGTATTCGCTCCCTGGAGACACGAGACAAAACATGTGAGGTTTTCTCTCATTTTTTCCCTCTGTAATTCCGGTAAAAGCTGTCAACAACAGCCTCACCAAACGTCTCGATGAGACTTGAGATGATCTTTTCAGTTATTTTCTCTGCAAATTCCTCTCTGCTCTGAGATGGATAATAAACAAATTTGAACCTTCCTCCCTCCTCAACCATCTCTCTCCTGACATAACCCGATTTGACAAGTCTGTCGAGGGTTCCGGCGATACTCGATAAGCCAGTGTTGAGAATTTTACTTAATTCGGAACTTGTCGATTTTCCTTTCATCCACAGGATGTCCATAATCCGGGCTTCCAGAGGGGAGAAAAACTGCTCAAGTCCTCTTCCTGAAACCTCAACCCTTACCTTTTTTACCATGCCTGTGAAATTTTTACAACAGGGTATATTTTATTTTTTCCAATATTCTTATTCTGACATTATAAAATCATGATTATTTCTGAGATCGATCACATGAGGCTCAACTGAAAAATAATAAAAAGAAAAATGGGCTTTTTACTCCAGCGAAATTGCTCCTTCCGGACAGTTATCAGCAGCTTCCTCGCAGCATTCCACGTCACTGCAGTCTCCAATCACGTGGCTCTTTCCGTCATCTCCAACCTCGAAAACCTCTGGACATATTGACTCACATATTCCACAGCCCGTGCACAGATCCTCATCAACTACCGCTTTTGCCATATTTCATCACCCGTGTATCAACATAGGTAAGCATCTCACACATACCTTCTTTTCGTCCCCCTTTATCTCACAGAGGAGAAGGGGCACATCCTCGCTGGTATTACCACATACATAACATTTTCCATATTCCACTGTACGACCTCCATACAAGATTTATCGGATGGAGACTTAAATCTAATCCCCCACATATCTGGGTTCAGTATTTGAAATATCTTTCAAGGATCCTCTTCTCCCCCCTTTTAATGATCTCCGATAGAGTGCTTGGAGAGACACCGAGCATTTTCGCGAGCTCCTTCAGTGTTATTCTTCTGGGATGATCAAAATAACCCCTTTCGAGAGCTATTCTCAATATCTCCTCCTGCCTGGAGGTCAGAACATCCGTGGGAGAGAGCTGAGATATGCTCAGGAGTTTGGCCTCCTGAACCTTGTTGAGGTTGTCAATCACCTTAGATATGCTCCTCTTATTGCTGGAAAGAACCTTCCATACAAAACTCCCGTCATCTTTTGTCTCCGCTCCGATGAGAAAGATCTCACCCTCTGAGATGGCCTCACATATTCTGCAATGAGAGACTATGACGGAGCCGGAAAGGGTTCCTTTCTTTGTTTTCTGGAGATCGAAATCAATAACATACTTCAGCCTTTTCAGTTCTTCTGGGATCTTCTCAAGATCCTCCTCGCTACCATATATCTCCACGAGATTTCCAACACCATTTTCAGAGGAATATACGTCCATTATCCTTATGCGGACATCATACCTGCTCTTTATCACATCAACCCAGTTCTCGATCTTTATCTGTATTGTTGCTTCAATCACAGAATTTCGTATATGGATTAAGATTTAATAACCCTTTTGATTTTAACAGGCAAACTATTACTATTTCTTTCGATAATGGTGAAAAAATTAAAAATTTAGATTATCCGACATTATTAATTTAACAGAAATTCAAAGATTTTTCAACCCACCTCTCTGCAACTCTGATCCTCAGGGATATCCAGTAAAAAACTACCCGAAACAATTTCCTTCATCTTCACCAACGATTTGATGAAAAGAGGAGAGAGCACTTCTATACAACCCTTCAGATTTCCTCAATCGGATTTGGATTAGGAGAATGAGTGGGTAGAAAAACAAAGATTATGTCCAACTTTCTAGCTTTTCTCCTTATTTTATCTGGTCAGTTCGATCT
>WAJW01000196.1 GCA_015523685.1 Archaeoglobaceae archaeon | reverse complement strand
TTTCAGGATACTTCATTCCTTCTGCATATTTTCTGGCAAGGGCTTCGATGATAGGAACATGATCTGTACCCGTCACCGCAAAAATGTACCTGACACCAAGACCATGCAGAAATTCTATGAGAACTTCAGCTCCACTTTTCACCCTTGCATTTTTTTATTTTTACGTATATGAAACTTTCCCGTATTCCCCTCCAGTATTGAGATAATCAGGAGTATACATGGAAAAAGTAACGAAATTTATAAGGAAAGAGGACTAATTCTGATAAAAGGGTGATAGAATGTATGGATACATGGGTGCGATTCTCAGGGTTGACCTTACAGAGGGGGAGATAAAAAAAGAACCACTAGATAGAGATCTGGTTGAGAAATTCATCGGGGGGAGAGGATTCGGAATCAAACTTCTATGGGATGAACTAAAACCGGGAATCGATCCATTAAGCCCTGACAATAAGCTGATAATCACCACCGGTCCCCTTGCAGGTACAAAGGTGCAGTCTGCTTCCCGATGGATGGCCCAGTTCAAATCCCCACTCACGGAAACATATTTCAGGAGCGTGGGAGGCGGATATTTTGGGGCCGAACTCAGATTTGCAGGCTACGATGGCATAATCGTTGAAGGAAAATCAGATGAGCCTGTTTACATCTGGATTGATGATGGGGAAGTTGAACTCAGACCCGCAGGCAAGGTGTGGGGTATGACAACCGAATCAACAAGGAGGTTCATTCTCAGAGAAACGGATGAAAGGGCGAGAATTGCCATGATAGGACCCGCAGGAGAGAGGCTGGTCAGAATTTCCGCAATAGTAACCGATGATATGCGAACCGCCTCCAGAGGTGGGGGAGGAGCTGTTATGGGCAGTAAGAACCTCAAGGCCATTGCCGTTAAGGGTAATGCAAAACCTGAGATTTATGACTGGGATTCCTTCAACTCCGCTTTTAAAAAACAGATCAAGCTATACAGAGACAACCCTGGAATTGAGGGTTTCAGAAAGCTCGGAACCAATGGAGCGGTTTATCCCTTCTACCTCATAGGTCACTTCCCGACCTACAACTTCAGGCAGACAGAGCTTGATGGAGTTGAAAGATTCAGACCGGAATCCCTTGAGAGATACGTAGTTGACCATCATGGATGCTTTGGATGCATGATCAGATGTGGAAAGACCTTCAAACTCGAAAAGGGGATTTTTGCAGGACTTGCATGGGATTTTCCGGAATATGAGACGCACTGGGCTTATGGAGGAAACACGGGGAACACAAACATAGAATCAATAACGTACGCCAACATGCTGAGTGATTCCTACGGGGTGGATACGATTTCAGCGGGCTCTGCCATTGCATTCCTGATGGAGATCTATGAGAAGGGCATCGTGACCGGAAGTGAGGTTGGCCTCGAACCTCGATGGGGTGATCCTGAAATTATTGTTGAATTAATCAGAAAAATAGCCCTCAGAATCGGGATCGGGGACATTCTGGCTGAAGGAGTGAGGAGAGCATCAGAGATCATAGGGAGAGGGTCTGAAAAATATGCGATGCATGTTAAAGGCCTGGAACTCCCGGCGTATGATCCGAGATCATCCAGAGGTCAGGGGCTCAACCTTGCCACCTCACCGATAGGTGCAAGTCACTGCATGGGGTGGAACAAATTTGAGATAAGAGGTATTCCTGAAAAGGTTGATCCATTCACTGTGGAGAGGAAGGCGGAACTCACTAAGTATGTTCAGGATGAAACTGCAATGATGGAAACTGCCATCTTCTGCTCCTTTCCCGTTGTCAGAGACATGGTTACGGTGGAACTTTATTCCGAACTTCTTTACACCGCAACAGGAATTGAAAGGTTCAACAGCCCGGAGTACCTCTGGATCGTGGGTGAAAGAATATTCAATCTGGAGAGGCTCTTCAATCTGAGAGAGGGGATAGACGGGAGGTACGATGGAGTGCCGGAAAGGATTTCGAGAGAACCAATTCCAAGGGATCCTTCGAGAGGTCAGATCTTTGAAGAGGACGTTCTGCTTGAGGACTACTACAGGGTTAGAGGCTGGGGCAAGAATGGAATTCCCCTTCCCGAAAAGCTGAAAGAGCTTGATCTGCCTCATCTATGAGAGATGGACAGGATGGGGCAGATAAGGATTTACGTCAGGCTGATGGGAGTCGAAAAAGATTGTGAAACTTCAGAATTCTGGATTACCCTCGAGAAGGGTTCGTCCCTTTCAGACCTTCTCAAACATCTTGAGGAAAAGGGCTGTAAAATACCATATCCCGGTTTCTTCATTCTCCTCAACGGGAAATTTGTTACCACTGAAACGGATCATGAAACAAAACTCGAGAATCTTGATCGGGTTATTGTGATACCACCGCTGGGAGGAGGATCAATCCTGAGTCTCAAATTCGAAGAATTTTTTGACGTTCAACCCCAGTTCTATCTCCGCAAGTTTCAGAACCATCCACGGTATAATGCAGGTTGAGTGCTTCAGATCTGCAAGCCTGTAAACAGGATTCTCAGGTATTCTGGCCAGAACATCTCTTATTCCCAGTGGTGGGATCTTCTCTCCGTATTTCTGAACTGAGGCACATTCGGAATCGATTCGGATTACGGCCTTTCCGTTTTCCTTCACAACCTCAATGTTCGTCACATATCCACAGGGCTGATCTCTGATAACAGCTTTCATAAAATAAAATGGGATGTGAGGGTTTTAAACTATTTCCGGGTTTTGATGGATAAATCAAATCCTCTCAAATCTCTCTTCAAGTTTTTCCATAACCCCGGGAAGTGTCGTGTACTCCATGTCCTCCATGGGAAGCCTGTGAGGCTCAAAAGGCCCGTGTCTCCTCATGTACTCGGCTATTTCCTGAGCTTTCTGCCTTGCAGAGTCAAAGGCCGGATCATCGAAAAGATCAAGAGGGCCCACAAGAGTGCCATCTGCAATCTGAAATCCCAGAGCAATTACCCTTGGAGGACCATCAAATCTGGTGCATTGAGAGTGCTTCAGTGAGACGGGCATTATGGGACCATTGTGACTCCCTCTCATCCACCCGCTCACAAGATGAGGAAATGCAAATGGTTCCAGCACCTCACCCACAGCAGGAAGACCGGACTGTGCTCTTACAAGAGCTACTGGGTCGTCCTTGCCCACATATTCTCCCGCAATCTGATAGAGCTTTTCAGTACTCACAACAGCAACGGGTTCATCTGCTGGGAGCTTCCCACCCTCTTTCGGAAAGACTCTTTTTATAACGAACCTGCTCTTCGCCCCTATCAGGGCAAGGAGATCGTACATCTCTTCAGGAGCCTTCATAAATACACGCCTGTCCTCAAGTATGTCCCATACCTCGAATACAAATCCCGGATGGAGGGATGGATCGATTATGAGCCCCGCTGTGTTAAAAGGATCGGCAAACATTCTGAAGATCGGAAGATTGAAGGCTCCCGGCTCGGTTTTGTCCATCATGAAGGCTATCAGAGGTTCTGCCCCCCTTTCGGTGAACTCCATCTCCGCAACTCCGGGTCCCATGCCCCTCACATTTCCGGAAAAAGCATCTGACAGGAGATCCTGACCTGCACCATACAATTTGAGCTCCTTTGCCCTTTCAGTTGCCTTTTCAAAAACCTCCCATGCAACTCCATGTATCTCCTGACTGTCCACTCCTTTATCGTGGGTCAGAATCAGCTCAAGATCGTCCCCCGCATTGAAGACCCTGAAATCACGAATAACCCCTCTTTCTCTGTAGCTTTTAAGTTCCTTCTCTGCAATCTCAAGCAGATCCGGATGACATCTTGCATGTCCCGGATAGCTACCCACATCCGCCTTAATAAGACTGACAGTAACCTTCCCGCTCATGCTCGGGAGTGAACTTTCAAAGAATTTAAGTTCTTCTGATTGAATTTATGCCGATGTGAGGTATATCGTGTTTGACCGGGAGAATAACGTGCTGATAGTGAAGAGCAATGGAGTTGTGGAGAAAGGAATCATAATACCATCAGACCTCCTTGCTGGACGTAACGTTTCTTTCTGGGGAGGGATAAAGGCAGAAGGAGAGGTGTCTCTTGGCAGGGGATGCATCGTTAAGGGAGAAATAAAGGCCAGAAAAGGATTGATCGGACCACACTCCCGGATCAAGAAAATTGAGGTTGAGGAGGACGTCAAGATCTTCGATCACTGCAGAATAGACCGGGTCATCGCTGGAGAAAACGTGTACATAAGGAGGGGGTGTATCATCGGAATGGTAAAAGCAGGAAAAAACGTCATACTGGATGGTATGTCAAAAATCACAGATATCAAGGCTGGAGAAAAGGTTATCGCCCTGGATTCAGATAAGAACATAATATGAACCGGTTCAGTTGCCGGTCTGCAGAACAGTGTAATACATGACCCTGAAACATACTGAGATACGTTTTAATTTATGGGAAAAATGAATCCTGAAATAACAATCATTTTATATCACTCTTACTTATCTCATGATTAACATGGAATTATGTTAAGGTGGTAATAGGATGGAGGATGGAGAGAAGGTGTATGTTGAACTTGCATCGTATCTGAGCATGATATACCTGAGATGGATGTCTGACGTTAAGGATCTTATAAAGCTTTTGAAGATGGTGTTCAGTCCTGAAGAGGCGAGGGCTT
>WAJW01000195.1 GCA_015523685.1 Archaeoglobaceae archaeon | reverse complement strand
ATAAGGGGGCAGGACATCAGTGTGAGAATTGAAGGCAATGGCATAAAGATGTTTGCGAAGGGTCATGGAACTCTATACCTTGATGGAACGGGAGTTTACAGGGTGAAAAAGCTGCCTCGTGAAGAGATGTCAGAAGAAACACCGTACAATGGAACTGTAAACGTTGAATTCGGAGGGGAGTAGATGAAGAGATTGATTGCACTCCTACTGATTTCCTCGTTGCTGATTGTTGGATGTGCAGAGAAAACAGCTGAACCGGGAAAAACTCCTGTGGAGAATGAGCCCTCAGCCAGACCTTCCACAACTCCCACTCCAGAGTTGAGCGGGGGAAACGTGGACACAGGAATGCAGGACGATCTTGCACAGCTTGCTTCGGACATGGCCGAGGTGGAGTCACTCATGAATGATCTCCAGCAGCTTCAGAACGTATCCTTCGATCTTTAACTCTTTTTTCTCCCCCCTGTCAGCGGAGGCATTATCACCAGGGATTCGTTCTCCTTCAGTAGGGTATCTGATCCATTTTTCAGCCGGATGTTTGTTGTTTTTCCTTTTTGATCCTCAACAAGTATCAGAAATCTCTGAAATGTTGCAGACGGAGATGGAAAAACTTCAGGAAATGTTTTGCAGAGCTGATCAACAACTTCTCTCACTCTGGGTTTTTCCACCTCCACCTCAATATAGCTCAGTCTTATTCCGGGTATTCCGAGAAATTTAACCCTGAACTTCATTCTCTCAGAGGCACATCGAATCTTTTCAGCTCTTCAATGTATCCATCGAGTCCAAGAGTCTTCAGCTTTGATACAGAGGGAACACCGGTTTCAAGGTCCCAGTCCCTTTCAGTGTAATATTCATTGAGCATGGGTTCAAGTTCAAAGATTGATCCTGCAGAATTTACCGCCTCTTCAGGCATGGGTTCTTCGAGAAATCTCTTTGGCAGGGTGTCATCCTTCCTTCTTATTCCCTCTCTCACCAGAAACAGCCGTTCTACCGTCACTATTCTCTCTCCCGCCCTTCTCATCTCATCTGCGGTGAATTTGAATCCAGTTGCAGCATGCATCACCTCACCGGCCAGATCAAAGGGCAAAACCTCCATGTTCTCTCCCACGTTCTTGCAGACCTCCAGGGCATCCGTTATTGCACACCAGTCCTCAAAAAAGCTCACAAGCTTTCCCTTCCCCTTATACTCAAGTCTCAGGGCAGTTTCAGGAATGCCAAATAGCTCTTTTCCTCTCTCCGGATCGTCGCTCAGCTCAAAAAATGGCTCACTTCTGAGATGGTCTCCTCCCCTGCTTGCAACAGCATATCCCAGGCCGTACCCCTTCAATCCCCTCGGATCTGCCTGAATAATCTCCAGCCCCTTAACATGAAGGGCAATCTCCTGTCCGAATCCGAGCTTTTCTGAGGCTTTCTTTACCCCATCTGCGAGAATATCTCCAAAGCCTTCCCTTTTCGATATCTTCTCTATCAGGGTCAGGATCGTCTCGGCGTTACCCCAGGAGAGATCAAGACCATCTGCCATATCTCTGGTTAGCCATCCCCTCTCATAGCACTCCATCGCCCAGGATATGCATTCTGCTGTGGAGAGAACATCAAGTCCCAGTCTGTTGCACATATCGTTTGCAATCAGTGCAACCTCAACATCAGGATTTCCAACTCTCGCTGTAAAGGCACTGAGAGGCTCATACTCAGGACCTTCTCCGTATTTCCCCCTGTATCTGCCCTTCTTTATCACCCAGAATCTACTGCATGGCAGAATGCATGAAAAACAGGCTCTGGTCTTCACGTTGTATTCTTTTGCCAGTTTCTCTCCACTCACCTCTTCTGCATGTTCAAACACGCCCGTTGTGAAATGTCTCGTTGGCAGAAAACCTCCCATATTGAGGGGGAGAAGGATTCTTGTTGTACCCATTATTCTTCTTGGCCAGTACTGGGGATGGTTGTAAACATCTTCCTCAAATTTCTCAACCAGTCTCTCAAATTTTCCTGGATGTGCAATCTCAACAGATTTGCTCCCCCTTATTGCAATGGCCTTCACACCTTTTCCTGCCATCACAGTTCCCATCCCCGTTCTCGCTGCAGCTCTCATGAGATTCGCAAAAACTCCAGCGTATTTCACACCATTTTCTGCGGCCGGCCCGACAGCACATACCTGAACTGATCTGTCTCCTATCTCTTCCTTAACCGCTTTTGTGGTCTCATACACGTCCATCCCCGAAAGATGCCCCGCATTTATGAGACTGACGTCATCGTCGTCGATAAATATGTAGACGAGGTTTTTTGAGATTCCCTCAAGTATTATCTGATCATATCCCGCATACTTCATTTCGGCCGAGAAATGGCCTCCTGCATTGGAATCGCCGAGAATTCCTGTGAGGGGTGATTTGGCACTGACGTTGAACCTTGAAGCTGTTGGAAATCCTGTGCCTACGAGAGGGCCTGTGGCAAACATCAGCCTGTTTTCAGGGCCGAGAGGATCTGTACCTCCCGGAACCTCATCCATCAATCGCTTTGAGTTAAAGCCCCTTCCTCCAAGATATCCTGCGATGAGTTCCTTTTCCAGTGGCTGAATGTGATATTTTTCCCTTGAGAGATCTATTCTGAGCACCCTTCCCGCGTAACCGTAATATTCCGGCATCAGAGTCCCTCCTCAGTCTCGTCAATCCCCCATTCAGATAGGATGTTCTCATATATGCTTTCGGCCTGTTTAATCTGTCTCTTTCTGGCAAACTGATCGGGATCCTCGTAGGAGAGGGCATGGGTGGGGCATTTCTTAACACATGCCGGATCTCCATTGCACAGATCACACAGAACGGGCTCATCGACAAGAGGGCTCCATGAAATTGATCCAAAGGGACAGTTTGATATACACTCTCCACAGCCTATGCATTTCTCCTCCAGTATTATCACCGCACCGTTTGAATCACGACTCATGGCGTCAACAGGACATTTTTCCGCCGGTATGCATGTGCTACACTGTCTGCATGCCAGAGGAACATCCACCCCAATCTCGTCCTCCTTAACTATCCTGATCCTTGAAAGTTTTGGGTTGTATTTCCCATGATGAGCGTAAGAACATGCAAGCTCACAGTACCTGCATCCACAGCACAGGGAAGCATCAGCATGAAGTCTCTTCCTCATTCAATCACCTTCTGTCAGAAAGAATCATTTTCATTTATACAAATTTTATCATTCTGCCAAGATTATTATTTATGGCAAATCTGTATATCTCCCCCGCAACTGCTATATCCTGAATCGCCAGACCGGTTGAGTCAAAAACTGTGATCTCATCCTCACTCTCCCTTCCTCTTTTCCTGCCTGTGATTATCTCCCCGAGTTCCCCGTATATGTCTTCTTCGGATATCAATCCCCTTTTCAGGGGGACATTTATCTCTCCCGAGTGCGAAGCCTGGGTGATTTCATCAACCACAATTCTGGCCCTCTTCAGTATTTCAGGATCGAGTTCCTGCTTACCCTCCGCATCCGCCCCTATCGCGTTGATATGGGTTCCCGCTTTTATCCACTCATTCCTCACAACCGGTGATCTGGATGGAGTTGTGGTTACAACAATATCTGCAGAACATGCCTCTTTCACATCTGTTATCTCAACTTTACATTCAGGATTCTCCGCCAGAACTATGGATCTGAGCCTCAGAGCATTCTCTCTCCTGATATCGTAAAGCTTTACCCTCCTGAGTTTCATAACGTGATTGATGAAGAGAAACTGGGTTATGGCCTGGGTACCACATCCCACCATGCCGAGGCTTTCTGATCCGGGATTTGCAAGGTATTTTGATGCAATACCTCCTGCCGCTCCCGTTCTGTACTGGGTTATAAGCGTTCCATCCATTATTGCAAGAGGATAACCGGTTCTGATATCCGAATAAATTATCAACCCCATAACCGAGGGGAGCCCGTATTTTTCAGGATTCTCCGGATGGGAATTGACCCACTTCACTCCCACGTCCTGACCTATTCGTCCTGGCATTGCTCTGAAATCCCCGCTGTCTGCAGAAACATAGGACTTTGGTGGCATTTCAGCGTCACCTTCTGCAAGAGACCCAAACGCCCTCTCAACGGAATCAAAAATTGACTCAATTCCTATATCCTGGATGGCTTTTTTAACCTCATCCTCTGTCATTACCAGTGTTTCCACATCAATCACCTCTTTTTTCCCGAACGTATTGCAGATACGATCTTTTCAGGAGTTTTATTCACAGCAGGAATTCTCATCTCTCCGGTGTATGTTTCTTTCAGACCACTCCCTGTGAGAATGCAAACAACGGTGTCAGAATGATCGATATAGCCTTCTGATTGAAGTTTTTCAACTGCAGGAATAACACATCCGGATGTTGTTTCCACCATGATGCCCTCCCTCGCCAGTCTCTTTTTCCCTTCAACGATTGATCGATCCGTGACCGCAATCGCCCTCCCACCACTCTCTCTTAAGGCCCTGAGAGCATGGTCTCCTGTAAATGCAACATTGATACCCGATGCAATCGAATCCGGATTTTTCACAGGTAAAACATGATCCGCTCTCATTTCCCATGATTTTACCAGAGGACATGCCCTTTCAGACTGGACTCCTATCATCTCCGGTATCTTATCGATCATTCCCATCCGGTAAAGCTCGGTATAGCCTTTCCAGATTCCGAAAAGGTTGTCTCCCCCACCCACTGGAGTCACAATCAGGTCTGGAGGCTCTTTCATCTGATATGTGAGTTCATATGAGATGATCTTGACTCCTTCTGTCGAAAAGGGATTTGCAAGGGCCCAGCAGAAAGCATTGTATGCATTTAATTCTTTTGATACGGTGTCAAGGAGAGCTATGAGTTCCTGATGTGTTCCCCTGAAGAGATCTCTCACCCCGGTTATCCGGGCATTGAGATCTGACATGAGTCCCAGCTTTTCCACGGGAATACCTTCGTCAACAAGAATGAAGGGAGTAATACCGCACCTTGATGCATAGGCCGATAGAGATATTCCAGCATTTCCTGTGGAGGCGAGAAGCACAGATCTGTAGCCTTCTTTTATTGCCAGTGCGACCAGAATTGCAAGGATTCTGTCTTTAAAGGAACCAGTGGGGTTCAGGGTCTCGTTTTTGAAGTAGAGGTTTTTCAACCCCATGGACTTTCCGATGCGGGATTTCAGAAGGGGTGTATCTCCCTCTCCCATAGACACCCGCCCCGGATCGAGAGGCAGGACAGATGAGAATCTTCCGGTTCCCAAATGTGACTGCTGGAGCACATCGGGGATGGTCTCTCCTGCAGAATCCATACTGTACACCGGTGTAAGAATCCCTCCGCAGTCACATCTTATAGAGGAATTCTCCCTGATCTTTCCGCAGTTTATGCATTCAAGTCTGTATCTTCCACCCATTTTTATCCGCCGGTCATTACGCTGAACAGTCTTTCAATATCCGATTCATTGTTGAAGAAATGAGGTGAAACCCTTATCCCTCTCCTGTAGGACGTCACAACTCCCTCTGCTATGAGTCTGTTGTAGATATCTCTTGAATTTTCTAGTGTGAGGATGACTATGGAACCCCTTTCATCCGGATTTTCTGGAGTTCTCGTGCCCATATGTCTCTCTCTGGCCATGTCGATAACTTTCTGGGTTAATTCAGTGGTCCTCTTCCTTATTTTTCCCGGATCAGCTTCGAGGATTATATCTATGCCAGCCTTTGCGGAATAGGCACATGGAACTGAGGGACTCCCCTGCTGAAACCGTCTGGCATCAGGGGCATATACGAATCTATCGGGGGAGAACTCAAAGGGATTTTCTGAGGCGAGCCATCCGGTGCATGCGGGTTCAAGGTTTTCGATCATGTCTTTCCTCACATACATGAAAGCTATCCCCGAGCCTCCCAGAAGCCACTTGACTGTCCCGGATATGAGAATATCCACGTCCAGCTTCTTCACGTCAATGGGAATTGTTCCGGCAGATTGGTAGGCATCAACAAGAAAGATTGTATCGTTTTTTTTACATATTTCTGAAATTGCTTTCAGATCCTGCATGTATCCGCTGAAGCTGAAAACATGTGAGGTGGATACAATCCTGGTATTCTCCGTTACGTTTTTTTCATATTCTTCCAGCGGTATGGAGATGCCATCTTCCGATCTTATCATTTTCACTCTTGCTCCCATCTTTTCATGAGATTTCCATACGTAATAGTTAGTGGGGAAATCAAGTTCCGTGACAACAACCTCGTTCTTCCCGTTATAGTTCAGGGCACCTGCAATACTGCTTATGGCCGTGGATGCGGAAAAAGTAACAGCAATCTCATCGGAACGGGCATTTATAAGCCTGGCAAAGCTATTCCTCGCCTCATCCACCTTTTGGAGCCATATGTCCCAGGATGTTTCGTCCCATGGAATGCTGTGCATTTCCCATGTTTCCATGTATTCCCTGAGGGCATCCCTCACTCTGATGGAGATGGGGCCAAGAGAACAGGAATTCAGGTAGGTTTTGTGACTCAGTATCGGGAATTCATCACGCCATGCACTCCAGTCCATGACCATTAATATTTCTGTTTTAGTATAAATGTTTTTTGTTTAGTTATTTAGCAATAAACAGGATTATTATTATTTCTGAAACAATGTATGTAGATTGTGGTTGTTATACCGGTGTAATGCACTCCTCCTTCACTTTGGAGAGAACCACATGTGTTCTGCACCTGATAACTCCCTTTATTTCGTGTATTCTCACAATAATCTCATTGAGTTCATCGATTCCCTCACACTTCACGAGGGCGACATAATCGTAGTCTCCGGTAATCGAGTAGGCCATCACCACGTTTTTCAGCGATCTCAGTTCGGATTCCAGCTCTTCTCTATCAACTGCACTGTCGTATCTGATCTCTATGAGGGCTGAGATGGTATAACCAAGTGCTGATTCATCCACGAGGACGGTGAACTGCTTTATGATACCGTTTTTTACAAGTTTGTCAACTCTGAATCTTATTGTTGATTCCGGAATGCCCACTTTTCTCGACAGATCTCTATAGGATATCCTTCCATTATCCCTCAATTCTTTAAGTATGGCCAGATCTGTTTTATCCATCTGCATGAATTTTCCTCCATGCTATTCCTATAAAAATGTTAATCCATATATTTATGGTGTTGTGATTATCTGAACGATGGTTGCAGGATGGGCTGATCAGCCTCATTTCTTCCTGTTTAACCCGAACCTTGTTATCTGTTACATAATATCAAAATAAAACTGATTTTCTTGCTATGATAACAATCAATGAATGTAACTATAATGTAAGTAGTAAAATTTAAATATTATTTGAAAAAAATAATTGCAATGATAAAACATAGAGGAGTTGAAAACAAATGGCGGAGATGTTGAGTTTAAGGAGAGATCTCGGGCCTTTACAGGTTTACGCCACCATTATCGGTACACTGATCGGTGCGGGTATCTTCGTCGTTACAGGGAAAATGGGCGAGCTTGCGGGTCCTGCGGTGCCACTGGTCTACATACTTCTCGCTCCGGTGATTCTGACGACAGCTCTTGCGTATGCGATTTTCATGAGCACCCCGATGGGTGAGTATCCCGGTGGTGCGTACCTGCATATTAGCCGAACCTTCAAAAATCTGTACATCGGATACATCATGATGTGGTTCAAGTGGATCGCATACATAGGGGCAAGTGGAGTGCTGGCTGTATCATTTGCAGATTATCTGAAGTTCTTCTATCCGGGACTGAACACTGTTGCAACGGCTGCAGGGGTTTTGATACTGTTCTACATAATAAATCTGGTGGGAGTCAGGATATACGGCTGGGTTGAGACGATAATGTTTCTGATAATGATGATCGCCATTCTCGTTCTGGTGGTTCCCGGACTCTTCACGATAAATCTGGACTACTACCACCCCCTTCTGCCCTTCGGATGGAGTGGAGTTTTCAAGGCGATGGCACCGATATTCTTTGCATATGCAGGATTTGAGGCAATAGCACAGCTCGGAGGGGAGACAAAGGAACCGGAGAAGGTACTGCCGAGAATTTTCATACTCGGTGTTCTGGCAAGTGCCATTATATACTTCTTCATGTCGTTCGTGGCCTTTGGAAACATGCCCTACACCGAACTTGCGAAATCAGAGATGGCCATGGCTGATGTTGCCAGCAGGTATCTGCCATTCGGTGCGGCGGGAATAGTTGCCATTGGAGGTCTGATGGCCTTCACATGTTCGATAAACAGCAGTTTGCTGGTTCCATCAAGAATTCTGTACGCCTTTGCCAGGGATTACGTCACACCTCACTTCATGGTGAAGCTCAACGAGAGGTTCAGAACACCTCACGTCAATCTCACGATCACAACTGTGGTGGCTCTCGCCCTCATACTGACAAATTCACTCTGGGTCATGCTTAACATAGCTCTCCAGGCAATATTCATACTGTATTTCTTCCACAGTCTGGCCATGGTGGCATTGCCCTTCGTAAACAAGGATCTCTGGAATGCGGCAAGGGTGAAGCTTCCTGTTCCACTTGTTGTGATCTTCGGACTGTTTTCCATGGCGTTCATGGTCTACTTCACCGCAGGGATGATAGCGAGCGTGATAAACCTCTTCGTGGTGTGGTTCATTGTCGGCACCGCGCTTTACGTGTATGCAGTATGGAAAGGGAAGAAAGAGGGTGTGGACTACAACGAAATCGTCAATAAGTGGGCACTGGAATAGAAG
>WAJW01000194.1 GCA_015523685.1 Archaeoglobaceae archaeon | reverse complement strand
AATTTCTCGCATGGCCTTTCCCATAAGATGCCCGCTCCACTTTTTCTTGTTCGTTATGAACTTTAATTCAGGGATTAAAGACTTGAAATCAACCGGTTTAGAGAAGATTTCAACCGGTTTCAGTTTGATTCTCAAGGGAAAAACCTCATTTCGCATTCCAAGTGGTGTTCTGAATATCCTTTTGCTATCTTTAAAAACTTCAGAGATAACTTCATATTCTGCAACTATTCTAGGTTCTTTTATCTTATCTTTCTCCCTCTCCTGCTTTACGTAAATTAAACATCTGTCTCCTTGTTTTACTTTAGAAATAGTATTTTTATGCCTTTCAGGAACACCCCAGATGTTCTTCTCTTTAATAATTTTCCAGTTCTCTTCATTTGTTATGCAGAGCCAGTAAGTCATGATCAACACCCCTTACAAAAATGATCAATCTTTTTAATATATTTTTGGTTTAAGAATGTTTGATATAGTAGTGGGAGAATTTTCAGTGGTTTATGAGGTCTTTAAAGATAAAGGAAAGATAAAAATTTAAATAACTCATTCATTGGTTTTTCTTTTTTGCATCCCTCTCCATCTCCTCCAGAATCTCGATGAGCCCCTCTCCTATTTCTTTCCTTTCCAGCTCATTCAGTATTTCAATCAACTCCTTTTAGACCATTCTTTTAGCATGAATATGGCTCAACCTGCCTTCAAAAATCCGGCTTGGGTGCTCATGTTCCACTTCTCAACCTACGGATCTTTGGAAAAAATTGGAGTATAGGAATTAATTGAGGATATTAACCTATAAGAGCACCCTCGTAATCAGCGATCCTCTTGAGATTGTTAATAAACTCCGTCACCTTCAGAATTGTTCTATCAGCAAACACATCCGAGTATACACTTCCAATGTCTTTCAGGGTCATCGCATGAATCTCCCCTCTATCAATTATTATACCCATTATGATCTTGAATGTAAGCGATATCACCCAGTCTATGTCACGGAACAGCAGAATATCACGCACTCCATTTTTCAGCTCCTCTCTCAGAGATACCAGCTTGTTATGCCTCTCATCCTCCTTGCCGGAAAGATATATCTCATTTATTTCCTCTATAGTCTCTCCAATATTTGCCACAAAATCACCTCCTTTTAAATCATTCTTTTAACGTGAATACGACTCGATTTGCCTCTAAAAAAACCTGTATTGGCTGAGACTTCAACCTCTCAACCCCGCAAATCTCTGAAAAAATGAACAGGGAGAGGAATCCGGGTGGAGGAATTAACTGAAAAATCCTAATCCACAAGAGCCATCTCCTTCTTGGCAATTCTCTCAAGGAAATCCACGAACTCCCATCCGAAAGCGTCAGGAGGGAGATTTGTCCCGGCATTCTTCTCGAGCCACTCTTTCTTCAACTGCCTTATTATCTCCTCTCTCCTTCTCCTCTCTTTCTCCTGTTTTCTCTTTCTCTCCTCTTCCCTTTCCCTTTGCATGATTTCCTCGAATTCTTTCGGTTTGAGCTCCCTGTAGATTGCCTCCCACTCCCTCCTGTATTTCCCCTTCAGGATGTGGTAGTGCATGCCAGAGGCAAAACCTCTCGGGCCGTTTAGGATGTATTCTTCCAGCCTGAGCAGGTCATGGATGTATCCTCTCCCCCCTTTACCCTTCAAACCTCTTTCCTTTATCAGATTCTTAATAAATTCGGATTTCACGTTTTTATACAGGCTATCACCCCCTTTTTCAAAATTAAACTTTCCAATACACCAAACGGGGAAAGAAGTGATCTCCAGCCAAAACAACTGAATTGCAGGTGATGATGCAGATTCAATCAGGATTGGTGTACGCCACGAGCACTATCCGCCCTCTACCAGCCCGTGGCATCGCCAGATAGCGATAGAGAGCGCTCTTATTAAACACTTTCACCATTGTAGAACAGATTTTGAAATTTAATTTTCAGATCAGATATATAAATCTTGCGTATGTGCTGGAAGATTGCCTGACTGATTGGTGAGAGTCTCATATAAAAATTGCATTGTAGAACTTAACCCTTGGAAAGACAATTATAAGCATGACAAAGGAGATGGAAGGTCTTAGGAAGATGATGGAGGAGATGATGAAATCCCAATATGAGTAAAATTTTTAATGTTCAAACCAGTAAGAAAAATTGCATGAAAATCAGATTTATAAAATTTCGCTTTAACTCCAATTCTGAAGACTATACAAATAAAAAGTTCGTGAAATATGTGTTAGGCGTAATCGGACTTCGGCGGGCAACAAATTTAAAATAAAGAAGGAAGAGTTAGTATTAATATGAAATGGAAAACTCATACAAGTATAACAAGAGCAATATCTAAATCCTTAAATTTACCGAAAGATTTAGAAAAAGCATTATCTCAAGGTGTAATTGATCCAGATAAATATCCTGATAAAGTCTTGAGAGTAGGAAGACGAGGGAGAATATATACCGCTACCGCAAGTCATCATGACCCAGACATAGGAATGATAATGAAGCATATCTGGAATGCAAGATTATCTTACCTAAACGGAGATAACATTCAAGCAATGAAAAGTTTAGGAAGGGCTTTACACTATATTCAAGATAAAAGTGTTTCAAAGGGATTTCTCGGTTTATCGCATGATACTAGAGAGGAGGACGTATCTTTTCAAACCATTCCAGAGGATGCTATTAAAAAGGGTATTGATATTGCTGTTTGCTCTCCTCATTACGTTAAGAAGATCATTAAGAACACTAAGCCGAGAAAGAATATATATGAGATCATGAACCAAGCATGCATGTATTCAGCGGCTATAGCGAAGGCAGTAATTGGAGAAAGAACACCATCAAATGAATTAGTAGAGAATTTTAAGTCTGCAAAAGAAAGGTATTGTAAAAAGATAATCCCGATAGCCATAGGAACATTTGGTATATTTTTAATTGTATCATTCTTTATGCAAAATTTCTTGTATGTCATACTCGGGATTTTAGCTGGATACATTACTCAAAGATTGGACTTCAAATATCATCATTTAAAAGAAGAGGCAAAATGGTTTGGAATCAAATAATGACTATGAGAAATAAACCCGCCTTCGTCCGACTACGCTCACATTGTTCGCTGCGTATAACAGCGGACATACGGCTATAGTTTCTCGCATTTCCGCCCAAATTCCCCTTCGGGGAACTTCTCATACCCCGCAAAACGTTAGAAGAAATTGTTTCGGGCAGGATCCAAGAAAATTTGTTGAATAAAAAATAAGGTTAGGAGGAATGTGATGAACGAACAAGATTTGTACTCTAAATGTAATCAAATAATAGACTGGTTTGTAAGGAACCATAATGAATGGGTCAAGGAGAACAAATTGGTATCTTGGGCTGAGAGATTGGGAATAAAATTAATCCATAATAATACGCTGGATGAGAACTCATTATTTCATCTTTTTGTTCTTGGAGTTTTATGGAACAGCCGTCCAACCTATCGAACACAGAAAGGCGAAGAAGTATTCAGAAAAATTAAAGATACTTATACTCTAACAAAATTTAGAGATGCATATAGTAATGAAGAGACACGTAAAAGGTTAATTCAAACAGCTCGAGATGAAATCGGAAATGAAGGTATTTTTAATGTCTTAAATTTCATTGCTAATGGAAGTATAGACAATGTTCAGATTTGGCCAGAAATCAATAGTATACTAACCTCAGAGAATAGC
>WAJW01000193.1 GCA_015523685.1 Archaeoglobaceae archaeon | reverse complement strand
GGGTTGTCCTCTTGCTGTTTTCGATTCTTCTTATTTACATTTCGTTTTCTCAGCCACTCTACAGAGTGGATGTGGTCAACAAAGGATACTACTCATTTGAAAGCAACTACAACTTTTCGGCTGAGATGGATCCGAATGTGGTTTACGGGAAACAGAAAATAAACCATGATGGGTTTTTCCAGAAAAAATTTAATATCAATTGACTATGGCGAGAAAAAAATTTACAGAACCACAAAAAAGGGAACAGACTTTCTGAAAAGAGGAAAGGAATTTCCTGAGGAGATAAAACCAGACTCCCATTCTGAGGACATCGTTGTTATAAAGTGATTTATATAGTATATTGTTGAACATCCACTGATGATCCTCCGAATCACATTCCTTGGCACATCGGGTACAACACCTACCGTGGAGAGGAATCCCTCAGCCATTCTGCTGAATTTTAGAGGGGAGAGAATTCTGTTTGATTGCGGTGAAGGAACTCAGAGACAGATGATGAGGGCAAAAACAGGATTCAGAAACCTCAACAACATCTTCATCACTCACTTCCATACCGATCATTTCATAGGTCTTTTCGGTCTGATAGAGACCATGTCACTGAACGAAAGAAAAGATAAACTCACCATCTACACACCCAGAGGCGGGAAAAAATTAATTGATGTATTCAATGAAATGGGATACTTCAGACTTGATTTCGAAATCGAAGTTATCGAGCTTAAAAATGGAGATTCCGTTAACGGTGAGGGATATAGAATTGAATGTGCGGAGGTGAAGCACAACATTCCATGTCTTGCTTATGCTTTCGTGGAAAAAAACAGGCCCGGGAAATTTAATAGAGACAGGGCTATCTCTCTGGGAATCCCACCCGGCCCCCTATTTAAAAAACTTCAGATGGGTGAGCCGGTGATCATCGACGGAAAAAAGATACTCCCGGAAGAGGTTGTCGGTCCTGAGAGGAAGGGGAGGAAGGTTGTATACAGTGGAGATACAAGGCCATGTGATGCTGTGGTGGATCTCTCCCGGGATGCTGATCTTCTGATTCATGAGTCAGCTTTTGGAGAGGATCTCAGGGAAAGGGCCATCGAAACTTTCCACAGCACCTCTCTCGAAGCGGGAGAAATTGCCAGAAAGGCAAATGTTAAAAGGCTTGTACTCACCCACATAAGCCCGAGATATGACAGGGGTGATGTACTGATTTCAGATGCAAAAAAGGTTTTTCCGGATGTTATCGTTGCTGAAGATCTGATGACCCTCGATATAAAGTACAGAGATTGAAGATGATACGTGAATACGTCTCCGGAAATGAGAGAGTGTTTGTTCTGAGAGATCTGATAGAGGTGAGGATACCTGAGAACCATTACAGAAAGATGGCAGGGAAGTACTCCAGGGAGTATATTGTATCTTCCGGGAAACCCCGGAGAGTTCTCCACCACATCACCGGGAGAGATCTTGTTTATATCACGAGGGAGAGTGGAATCCCTCTTCTGGGCTACAACGCATTCGGAATAATTGACAGGGGTAACACCCTCCTCCAGATCAGACCCGTGACAGGTTGCAACCTCAACTGTATATTCTGCAGTGTGGATGAGGGTAGAAAAAGCAAAACAAGGGTCACTGATTTCATCGTCGAACCGGAGTATCTGTCCCAGAAAGTCAGAGAGGTGGCGGAATACAAGGGAAATGGACTTGAGGCCCACATTGATGGACAGGGCGAACCCCTCCTCTATCCTTACATGGAGGATCTCCTGCGTGAGATCAGAAAGATTGGGGAGATCTCCACCATCTCAATCCAGACGAATGGCAGTTTGCTCAATGATGAGCTCATTGAAGTCATGGAGAAATACGTCGACAGGATCAACCTTTCAATTATGACTCTGAATCCCGACTCAATCTCTCGCATCTACAATGCCGGTTATCCCCTTGAAAGGGTCAGGGAAATTGCAGAAAGGATTGCCTTAAATACAAAATTGGACCTTCTCATTGCTCCGGTATGGCTCCCCGGAATAAACGATGGTGATATAAAAAAAATAATAGACTTTGCCCTTGAAATAGGTGCGGGAAAAAGGGCTCCTCCTCTTGGGATTCAGAAATACATTCCCCACAGATTCGGCAGAAAATTGAAAAACTGGATCTCATTTAAAGAATTTTACAGACAGCTCAGAATATGGGAAAGAGAGTATGGCATTAAATTGATCCTCACTCCTGAGGACTTTGGTATTGAGAGAAGTCGCAGATTACCGGATCCCTTGAAAAAAGGTGAGATATACAGAGCAAGAGTGGTTTCAAGGGGGAGGCTGAGTTTTGAGAGGCTTGCTGTGGTAAACGAAAGGATTGTCAGTATCAGGTCTCAAAAGAATCCCGGAAAATATGTTAAATTCAGAGTAACCCGTGTAAAAGATGGTCTCTACGAAGGTGTAGAGGTTTCATGAGAAAGACCCCTGGCCTACATGTCTCTGATCCTTTCACTGCGATATTCCTGGAAGAGTTTTTCAAGCCTGGACATGCTCAGTTTCTTTCTCGTTCTCTCCACCTCCTTCAGGGCCTCCTTATATTTTTTTTCGAATTCATCCTTTTTGACCATTGCAAAATCATCTATCTGCCTGATGTCAAGTTCGGAGGCTTTAATAACAGGAATTTCTCCCTCAATCAGTCTTTCAAGGGCGATATGAGACATATCACTTTCAACGAGGATTGCTCTGATCCCTTTCTTAACGAGAAGCTCTGCGGTGGAAGCACCTCCTCCACTCGGGTCAGAGAGAAGAATTATATCACCGGATTTAATACCGATTGAAGAATCAAGTTTTTCAATTTCATCCTTCGTGAACCTGTTCAGCACTTTGATGGGTTTCCATTCTCCTCTGAGCTCAAGATATCTGAACTTTCTCATCATCTGTATTTTGTTGTTCAAATCGTGGATCTCCTTTCTCTGTTCTTCAATTTTATTTTGTAGTATCTCTATGGTTTTGTTCCTCTCTTCAATCTCTTTTTCTTTCCTGAGGCGGTACGATTCTTCTTTTTTTGTTTTGATCAGTTTTCTCTCAAGCAGGGATATCGTCCTGTCTTTTTCATCCATTTCACCCTTCATCCTCTCTATGATTCTTTCCAGTTCATCTATGATCTCCTCTTTTTTCCTGAGCTCAGCTCTGAGTTTCTGTATGTCCTCAACTCTGTATCTCTCCCTTTTCTTTCCATTCACCTCACTTTCACTATCTGTGAGGATGGCCGATTTTATTGTGGATCCCTTCAGCACTCTTACCTTCACCTCATCAAGATCGACTCCCTGAGGGACTTTCTTTTCTATCTGGGCAAATTTGGACCTGAAAAAGTTATAGCCCTCTATGGCTGCAGCAAGGGCATCTCGTTCATGGGCATTCGAGGTTGTATAGCCCGCGGTTATCTCATTTTTTCTCTCAACAGTGAGGGACTCTCTCGGAACATGGAGTATGGCATCAAAGGACTTTTTGAGCTTTAAAACGGTACCCGGAGGAGGGGTCACGTCAGTGGATACTATAACCGGTCTTCCCACGTCTTTAAGGAAATCGATTATTCTGGGAAGAGACCAGTTTCTCTCACTTTTCAGATGGAGGAGGTTACCATTGAGATCCAGAACCGCGACCGCAGTTGTTGTTCCGGGATCCATTCCGACAATCAGATATTTTTCAATTTTTTTGAGGGGGATGAATTCGATGTTATCCTTTTCTACAGCCTCAAGCTTTATCTGCACGTCTCTCGTTTTTGCTGATCTCACCGGAATTTTTTCGACAGGTGCATATATTCTGAACACGCCACGGGATAATCCTCCAAATGCCCTTCTCATGTCAACCGAGTAATCCAGGTTTGCATCTCTGAGTTTTTCCTCGATTTCCCTGACAGCTCTCATGACCGAGTGATGGACCTTCCTCCTGTATCTGTTCTGACTCCATCCTCCCTTTCCAAGACTCCTGTTTCTCGAAACTGTGAGACAGGAAAATTCGGTGAAAGCGGAGACTTCATATCCAACTCCGAGACTCGCAAGAACTGCACAGGCCCTCGCCTCATCGATGGGATTTTTTGAATCGCACTCTATGCCATACCTTCTCGCAAGTGAGGGTAGAGATTCTCCACCTGAGTAACTCGTCACCTGAATCAGCCTGGTATTCTCGGGAAAACGTTTCATGAGTGATATCAGTTCTCTTTTATTTTCCGCAAGCTCATATATATTATCCACTGCAAGAATGGAGGGCCTGAATTTCCTCATCAGGCGGAGAAGTTTGTATATGGAGACAAGCCTGAATGTCCTCTCCACATCGTTCATTATGTACACTGCATAGCCCGGAGATACCTTCCCCCTGGGTGAGCCTTTTACGAGGTCAACTCCAAATATTATCCCTTCCATTTTCCCCCCTTACGTACTTCAATGCAGATTCGAGAGATAGCTCAATTCCATATTTCTTCCTGAAATGTTTCAGCACCAGATACACATCTCTTTCAAGGAGTTCTTTACCACCCGGAGAACTGAAATTGAGATACTGGGGCAGATCGATAATGTAAGGGGCATCATCGGCAATAAGAATGTTGAACTCACTTAAATCCCCATGAACCACCCCGAGTCTGTACATCCTTTTGATCTGATTCAGAACTTCACCCAGGAAGAATTCAGGGTCTTCAAGAAAGGTCTTTGACAGTTCCCTTCCATCTATCCTTTCCATAACCACCGCATTGTATGCACATCCGTAGGGTCTGGGGACGTTAACAACTCCTGATAGCTTTAACAGACATCTGTACTCCCTCATCGCTGATATTGATGAGAGAACTATCCAGCTGTGAGCGTAATACTCTCTTTTCTCCTTAACCTTCTTAAAACTTGTGGCTCCAACCCTGTGAAACTTGATGATAACCTCTCCACCAGATTCGGAGAGGCCGTCGTAGATCACGGATTCTTTTCCCGTGTCAACAACACTCCCAATAGAACTAAGGACATTCATCTCTGAAAGTGTCTTTAATGCAAGAACGCTCAATCCTTTAAATGTTAGTCTCACCCCCTCATAGTCTTTTTTTCTTCTCTGAATCATTTTTTTACCGGCAAGAGAACGTGTTATGTTTTCCACATCTCCCTTAATTCTGTTCTGAATCAGAGTTAGAGGAATGTAGTTGTAATCCTTTGAGAGAGAATAAACTGCCCTCAGTGTTTTCAGCTCGGCGGTATTTATGTTCCCGACCTCCTCCCTGAGACGTCTCATTCGGAATTGTATTATATGTGGGGTGGGTCTTATATTTTTTTGTGAAGTGCAGTATATGTGGCAGAAATGCGGTGATCTGGCAGAGATACTCAGGGAGACATCTCTGCAAAAAGCACTTCATGGAGGATGTGGAGGGGAGGGTGAGAAGGGAGATCAGGAAGGAAAAGATGGTTCAGAAGGGGGACAGAATTGCCATTGCCCTCAGCGGTGGGAAGGACAGTGTTGTACTGGCTAACATCCTGGTTGAAACCTTCCGGGATCGCAGTGACATTGAATTCATCGCCATAACCATTGATGAGGGAATTGCGGGATACAGGGAGCATACTCTTCGAATTGCGGAAAAAACCTGTGATGAGCTGGGAATTGAACACATCATTGTCTCCATTGCTGAGAAAGTTGGAAAAACTCTCGATGAGATTGTAAAAAGATCTGAAAAAAAACCCTGCACCTACTGTGGTGTACTCAGGAAGTACTATCTCAACAGAACTGCAAGGGAGATTCAGGCTGATAAGCTTGCCCTTGGCCACAATCTTGATGATGAAGCTCAGACCATTCTGATGAACTTCATTCATGCGGATATCCAGAGGATGGCGAGGCACATACCTCAGAGGGTTCAGCCCGGCCTCGTTGAAAGAATTAAACCTCTCAGGAGGATATATGAGAGGGAAGTCGTAACTTATGCTCTTCTCAGAAATCTTGAGGTTGATCTCAGAGAATGCCCCTACAGTCATGAGCCAGTGAGGGCTGTTATCAGGGACTTTCTCAATGATTTTGAACAGAAGTATCCCGGAAGAAAACTCTCAATTATGAAAAGTCTTGAAAAACTGAGAGAATGCCTCAAACAGATCTATCCCCAGTTGACCCTCAACTCATGTGAAAGATGCGGTGAACCCACTTCAGGTGAGATATGTCAGGCATGCATGCTTTCCGAGGAGTTTAGCGGGTGAATTCATGTCGGTTTGATACGAATGTTGTGGTCTCCCCCAGGATTGTTCAGTATGCCATCGGAGGAAGATTAATTTTGAGCAAAATAGATATTACATCTCTCGGCCATTCTCCGGGTTGGAGGGAGATACTTCAAACCTCTCCGTTTAGGGCATGCGATGCTTCCCTGTTCGTGGCATTTATGAAAATCTTGCGGAACATATCACAATACAGACATGGGAAATAATCAGCGACATTCGAGAGATTTGCTTAAAGGCACTTTGAATTATTTGATGATACCAAAATCGGTGGCTCATGGAAGGTATTGAAAAGATGGGTCCCCATGTAAAAATGCCTGAGGGTACAGGATCATATCCGGAAGCTGAGGAGGGGAGAAAAATATGAGGGCTCATGATAGGAGAACGTTATTTTCCAACACTCCCGATCATAATTACAGCATCTGGAGCAGGATTTGTTCTGTACAGAAGAGTGAATAAATAATTCAGCACATCCCTGTCAGCAATTCACCTTTTCCCACTCAAAAACTCCATGTATTTCATTGCCTTCAAATGATACTGAATTGCATTCTCTCTTATGAATTCCCTCTGATCATCGGTTATCTCTTTCACAACTCTTGCAGGAGTGCCGAGTGCAACAGAATTTGAGGGGATCTCCGTGTTCTGAGTCACAACAGAGCCCGCTCCTATTATGCAGTTATCTCCTATTCTGGCTCCATTCAGAATTATGGACCCCATTCCAATCATGCAATGATTCCCGATTTCGCAACCATGTACTATGGAGCCGTGCCCTATAACCACGAACCTTCCCACTTTCACTCTGAATTCATCGGCATGAACAATCGAATTGTCCTGAATATTGGTGTACTCACCCACCTCGACGGAATTCTTTTCGGCCCTCATAACCACTCCGAACCACACACTGCAGTTGTCTCCGAGGGTTATATTTCCGTAAACTGTCGCGTTCGGTGCGATGAAAACATCCTTTCCAATGCGGGGTTCTGCGAAATCAAACCCGTTCATGAAAAGGAGTTCAGTTCAGGTTGCTATTAACCTTTATCATTTTCACGTTCATAAGACCTTCTTATAAAGTTAATCAGCTTTCCAGAATCTATCCTCACGGGACAGACCTCTCCACAGGCTCTGCATCCGGTACATCTCCAAATATCCTCATTCTCCTCTCCATAAACAAAGGATCTTGCAACTCCGATACCTCCATATCCCTTCCCTGTTATCATGTGATCCGATGAATAATATACCGGACAGACCGAGAGGCATATCCCACAGTTGAGACAGCAGAAAACTTCATGAAGCTCTTCAGGAATCTCCGGTGTCTTTATCAGGATAACAGCAACATCTTCTGCTCCATGCATCCCATTGACGATCTCCCCCTCAATATCAGCAGTTTTGCTCGGTCCGGAAATGAAAGAGATGTATGTGCCCGCCGGCTGGCCTGCGCCGAATATGGAGGTCGCCTGTATCACCTTGAGTGCATCAGAAAGGGTGGGTACGATTTTGCTGGTGTATGAAACGACGAGGTGTTTTCTGACAAGTCTTGTTATGAGACTGATATTTCCCTCGTTCTCAATCAGACCTACAGCCCCTTCTCTGGCCGATATGGCGTTTGCCCCAGTTATACTTGCGTCACTCTCCAGAATGAACTTCAGAAGCCATTTGCTGTAGCTCCTGACTATCTCCTCCACATCCGGTCTCACTCTAAATCCCACTTCCCTTGAAATTACCTCTGCGATGCGTTCTTTGGAAATATGGATGGCAGGGGCGAGGGGATGAAGTGGTTTTTCACCCAGAATCTGAACTATCCTGTCACCCAGATCTGTTTCAATTACCTCCTTGCCCTCCCTCACAAGTGCCTCAACGAGTCCTATCTCCTTAACTGCATTCGACTTTGATTTGACTATTTTCTCTGCATCACTCAGAAAATCAAGAGCGAAATTAACGGCAGATTCCCCATTTTCTGCCAGATAAACATTCCATCCTGCCTTTTTAAGGTTCTTTACTGCTTCATTTGTGATTTTTTCTATATTCTGGATGGAGTATTTCTTGATCTTCCTGACATCATCTCTGAGCGATTCACCATTGAAATGACCTGAAGTCTCAAGACTTCTCCGGAGATGAGCGAGCAGAGACCTCTGTCTGGTAACAAGACCCATGTTTTTTCCATCAACCCAATGTCTCTTAAGTTTTATCCCCAAATCCATAAATACCTGAAGCATAATCCATTCACTGATGAGAGGGGAGATATTCGGAAAAAGACCTGAGATCAGGGATGCTTATGTTGATATAACCGCGGTTGTTATTGGCGATGTTCTGGTTGAGGATGACGTTGGTATATACCCGAACACAACCATCAGGGCGGATGACGACAGGATAGTTTTAAAAAGAGGGGCCATGATCCTTGATAACTGCGTCGTTGAAGCCCCGAGGGGTCATCCGGTTGTTATTGGAGAAAGGGCAATTATCAGTCACGGGGCAATAGTTCACGGTGCAAGGGTGGAAAGACATTCTGTGGTTGGTACAGGTGCGGTTATTCTTGATGGTTCGGTCGTGGGTGAGAACTCACTCATAGCAGCTGGTGCGGTGGTCACTCCGGGCACGAAAATTCCCCGGGATTCGGTTGTTGCGGGGATTCCGGGAAAGGTTGTAAGATCGGTGGATGAAAAGCTGGCCATGAATATGGCGAGGGATTATGACGCTCTGTCAAGAAAACTGGATGAATATCGCAGGGTCAGAGGAATACTTTCAAACAGGGGATAAGATTAATT
>WAJW01000192.1 GCA_015523685.1 Archaeoglobaceae archaeon | reverse complement strand
CCATAATCGGAGCAGAGTATCACATTTTCCCCATGATAATATGGATGGAGAAATATTCCCAGAAGTTAGGGGTGGAAGATGTACCCCTGATCAAGGACATGTACAACAAAAAACTGGGTGAGATTCTCCTTTACACAGCGAATGTCGGGGTTATCATTTTTCTCCTCTCCCCTCTCTCAGATTACGCCATCGTTCTGGGAGGAGTCATTCTTTTTGTGGTTTTCCTGTCCTTTACGCTTGAGGTTTTGATGATCTCCCGACGTTAGTGATCTCAGGAGACAACTATCTTCTTCACACCATCAATTTTTAAGAATTCATCTATGAGCCTTCCGGGGATTCTCCTTTCCGTAACTATAACAAGCTTTGGATCTATGCTGATTTCAGGATCTTCGGCCATTATGAACCTTATTGATATGTTCTCCTGCGTGAGTATTGCAGCAATTCCCCCAACTATGCCGGTTTTTTCAGAGTCAGCATAGATCTCCACAACCCCGTAATCAAACAGCCTTGCAACATCACCGAGATATGCGACGGGCTTCAGGTGGGAATACACCTTCCTCAGGATCTCATCTTCCTCTATTGTTGATACGGTTGATAGAATAACCTTGCGATCTACACCGAGTGCATGAGCAACCTTTGAAGGAGTTAACTCAATGTTTCCGCAGAAAATCCTTCCATCACGAACCGATATGCCGAGGCGGAGAAATTCCTTTGCAACCTCCATCCTCGAAGGAAATTTCTCAAATTTTTTCTGTATTCTGCTCCACATGATATCAAATCCACAAAGCCAGATTATATACCACCCTTGAAAACATCATATTAAAATATTTTCGAGTTTATACCAGAGAGAAAGATTTATATTTAAATTGATGACTCCACCCATTCAATGAGTATAATAACCGGAAATAGTGTATACTCACGTAGAAAAGGAGAAGTCCTATTAATTGAGATCAACTCCATTGAATCTTTCAATCTTGCTCTCATGAGTTCATTCTGCACACCCACAATTGGAGCTTTTTCTGATGGATCAATCGACATCCTCCTGGAAAACAGAATTTCTCCAGCATTATCACTCAGAGATATACTGTACGAGATTTGTGATCAGGAGATTTCCTTTCCATTTACCCCACTCACGGGTGACATAACTCATCTCGCGAAAATCCTTTCCTCTAAAGGCATCAGAGCCATCATAGATCACGATATATGCATGGAAGATGTAATAGAAAGATGTACAGCATTGAAGATGGTGGAACTGAAAGCCAGTTCCAGAAAAAAACTTGCTGGTATTCCTGATTATCGCCTTAAATAGCCCAGAACGGAAGATAATCGATTGAGAAATCCTGACTCCCTTATCGATCCTGATGATCTAACCACCACGACGGGCACGGGAGATTTTTCGGCCACGTTCATGGCAAGAGCTCCGAACAACTTTCTCCTGAGAAATGACTCTTCTGAAGCTCCCAAAACAACCATATCATGATTTCTAGCTTCAATTAGGATTTCCCGCAGTACATCTCTCCCGTAATTTACCTTTGCCCATGACGGAATGCCGGCCATGGAAAATTCTTTCGATATGCTCTCCACATCTTCCTTACCATCCGGTTTATCCATAACCCTGAAAAAGGTCAGGTTAAGACCGAATTTCAATGCCATGCTGCGGATTATATCCAGGCCTTTCTTTATGTGAGGGCCGGAACCGTAGAGTATGAGGACGTTCCTTATATTCTCCGGATTCCTGTCAATTCTGGCTATCATAATATCACTTTCTGCTTCATTCACCACCGGGTCTATTGTTGAACCAAAAAAGAACTGTGATCTCTTCTTCCCTCTCCAGCCCAGAATCATGAGAGATGGTTTCAACTCGGCACATGTATCGAGAATTGTTCTGACAACATCATGGGATACCGCAACCTCCGCCTCTGAATCAACTCCCTTCTCTTTAAGGTACCTCAGAACATCCCTTATCTCCTCTCTCCTCTCTCTTATGAATGGTTTTGCCATCTCGAAGCTGGCCACCCACGGCAGGGTGAGCACATTGAGTATATACAGCTTTGAATTCAGAGCCCTCGACACCATACCTGCATAATCGATGAGATTTCTGTTTTTCAGATTTGCAATTGGAAGAAGAACTACTCCAGTTTTCTTCTCCATTAATTTACCTGCCTCTCCGACTGTTCTGATCTCAGTTCTCCCCCTGTAAAGTGAATAACATACCAGCCCCAGCAGAATCCACACACCACCTGCCTTCCATGATACTGGCTCAAAACTGTAGAGGGATACGGCAAGATAGATATTGAGGATAACCCCGAGAACCGGAAACAGAGGGAAAAGGGGTGATCTGAACCTTTTTTCTCTCAGATTGTTTGAATATCTCAACTTTATGAGTGAAGCATTAACCAGGGCAAATGTAAGGAGAAAGAACAGGGATGAGGCTGATGCAACCTGAGAGATGGGGAAAAAGAGTGCGACAACTATAAAGATGGCTGATGTTGCAAGAATTGAAAAAACAGGAGTCCTTGTTTTTCTGCTCACATCAGAAAAGAATCCGGGGAGGAACCCATCTCTCCCCATCGTGAATGCAACCCTTGATGATGCCAGTATGGTGGCGTTCAGAGCGGATGTTGTTGAGAACAGCCCGCCAAAACCCATAATTATGATTCCCGCACCCCCCATGAATATTTTTGCGGCTTCAATTACGGCCAGTTCCTTTTTTTCTCCGAGAAAGATCCAGGAGTTACCACTGTATTCAATCCCACCTATGCTTGTGAACACAACCAGAAGATATATTGTAACCGTTACAAGAAGAGAGAGGAATATGGCTTTCGGAATGGTTTTTTCAGGAGACTTTATCTCTTCCGCTGCTGTTGCTATGAGATCGTATCCCTCAAAGGCTATGAAGGTGAGCCCCATTGCGGTTATAACTCCATGAAATCCCTTTGGAAAAAATGGAGTGAAATTTGAGACCATGTTCTCAGGATTCCTGAAGATTGCATTCAAACCTGCAATAATGAAAACAAACAGGATTGCAATTTTTATTCCCGTTATCACATTTTCTGCCTTACCGGTTGCTTCAGATCCCACAGCATTTACAGTCACAAAAAAAATGGAGATCACAACCGCTACCATTTTCGCCAGAATTTCTCCGGAAATGAAGGATGGAGCCAGATTCAGCATCTCCACAACGTAACTTCCGAACCCGAGGGCATAGAGAGAGCAAGCAACAGTGTAGGCAAACCACAGCATCCATCCAGAAAGAAAAGCCAGATACTCCGGGAAGGCATATTTCACATATGAGAACCCACCACCAGCTTCAGGAATCGATGAAGAAAGCTCTGCATAGCTCATGGCTGTAAACAAAGTTACGATACCGTTCAGGGCAAATGCAACGATGGCACCGGGCCCTGCTTCTCCCGCAGCGATTCCCGTCAGAACAAATATACCCGCCCCTATCATTGCTCCTATACCCATCATGGTTGCCTCAAGGGTCCCGAGGCTTCTCCTCAGCTCAACACGGACTTCAGACATCAGAGCACTCCCGCCTTTCTCAGGGCTTCAATCACCCCCTCTCCATCCGGTGATTCTGTAACATAATCTGCAATTCTCTTGAGGGATGGATGGGCATTAGCGACAGCAATTCCAAATCCCACTGATTCAAGCATCTCAACATCGTTTTCGGAATCTCCTATGGCCATGAAATCATCAATCGGTATATCGAGTTTTTCTGCGACCAGGTTAAGGGCCTTTCCTTTGCTCACCCTTACGTCTGTTATGTGATAGGCAAAACCTGAATCGACGATTCTGACTCCACTATTCTCAGCACTGAGTATCTTTTCTGCCTCTCCGACAGAAAATGTTCTTCTTACCGCAACTTCTGATAGCCTCATATCCAGATCAAGAGGTTCTATGGGGAAATGCTCAGAAAGTACCCTCATGGCCCGAATGCACCTTTCCTTATCACCGATTACCACATCCTCCTCATCGTATCCGAACCTCACAACACCTCCATTTTCAGCGATAACTGTATCAGAAAATCCCAGCAACTTTGATGCGGTTCTTGCATAGCACATTATATTTCCCGTAACGAGAATGATGGGAACCCTAACCTTCCTCAGCACATTAACCGCTCTGCAATTCACCGCCCTCGTTTCATCGGTTATTGTCCCATCGATGTCTATTGCAATCGCCCTCGGTTTAAACACCCTCTAACCCCCGTAAAAAGACATTATGCTTCCCACCATGAATCCTGCTCCGGCAATCCAGAATACGGCTAAATGCAGTCCAGAACCAACAATTGTTATATCAACCAGAAACAGAGTCAGGGAAAGATGAAGCAATGCCGAGCCAATTCTGGACATTCTCATTCCTTTTCTGTAAATAAGATTCCTGTCCATGATTGTGAGGATGAGCACAACAATCTGAATGAGAAGCAGAGAAAGAAAAAAGATTCCAAGGGCGATCTTCAGGGGATAGATCACCAGATAGATGATAAAGATTAGTAGGATAATCCCGACAATAAGGGAGATATACCCGGTACTGATCAATCTGCGGGGGATGCAAATTGCAAGGGAGCCCATCATGAGAACCACTGCAGGAAGGGAGAGAAGGTTCATTTTCTCCATGAAGTGCCTGTATTCAGGAGTCGATTTCCAGTTTTCGTTCGATTTGCTCTTCATGTTGTATTCATAAATGCCATAGATGCCCGTGGCAGAAAACAGAATAAGCGATACGATGAACAGGATCACGAGCCAGTAACCGGTTCTGTCAGCCATACGCATGTACCCCCGTGCTGATGTAGGTCAATAAATAGGTGTAAACAAGGAATATAAATGAAACCATTCCTGTAATACCCGTGAATCTGTACAATCTTCTCCTGTATATCATGGTGTGCAGTATTGCCGTGTAGAAAGCCCACATCACCAGAGAGCCTGTGATCTTCGGATCCCACCACCAGGAGCCTCTCCATGCCTCAACTGCCCATGGATAACCCAGTATAAGCCCCGCCGTCAGAAAGAGGTAGCCCGGTCGAAGATACCTGTAAATCAGGCTGAGATCATCCGTTTTTTTCCTGAACATCATACCTATAAAACCCGGAAGAGACATGGTGAGAAATGCATAGGATACGAAAAGAGCGGGAGGATGAATCCACATATACACCGAATTGTAAAAATATCTGGCCCGGGAAACCATATAGGCAAGATACTGGAGTTCATCAGTGCTTCCCCTGACAAGACCCCATATCATAACCTCTCTGTGAAAAAATGGAAGTGGATTGGAGAAAGAACCTGAAACCACAGCCAGAATGCCAAATGATGCAAGTATAAGCCTTGATCCTGCAATATGCAGATCATCAACAGGAGATGAGAGCAACCTTATAACGGAAATTATGAGTGCCCAGAAGTACAGCTTTTCCGTTTCTATCCAGGGAGGCACATAAAATCTCACCGTCTCCATTCCGGGATGAGATATGAATACGTTTCTGGAAATGCCAACATGAAAATATATGATGAGTAAAAATCCTGCCATTATGGTTGCAATCAGCAATTTCTCTATCATCTCAGCATGCAACCTGAGAGTCCTTCTTCTATGAGAAAGAAAAGTTAAAAGGAGAAGCAATAGTGAAAGAGTTACAATAAAGCCGGATATTATAAGCCCTCCATTGATGAATGAATCTCTTATCTGAAGATATCCCTGAATGTTCACACATCAACCTCCACGGGATGTGTTAAAAAGAGAGTGTTGTTTTCAAATTCGGTCAGATATGCATACACCTCCACCCCCTCTCTAACCGCCCTTTTCAAAGCCATGGAAAAATCAGGATCTGTTTCTTCATTGGGCCTGAAAACACGGGCATCATCCCTCTGAATGACAATCACCACAGCACTTCTCAGACCCCTTTTCTTCGCTTCTGCGAGCATTTCCATATGCCTTTTGCCTCTAACTGTTGGAGCATCAGGAAAGAGGGCAACTCCATCCACAACAAGAGTGCAGGATTTTGTTTCAACAAGGCATCTCGATTGGCAGGAAAGCTCGACATCGAATCTAACATCCTCGAAACCGGGTTCAAACCGTGTAAAAGAGCATCCCCGGAATTCTTCAAGGACACCTTTATCTATCGCCTCAGCAAACAGTTTTGAGGGTAATCTGGAGTCAACGCTCACAAAAACGTCCCCGCTCATCACCGCGACAAGATCAAAGGTCGTTTTTCTCTTCTGTCCCCCGACCTCCTTCAGATAAACCTCAGATCCATTCTTCAGCAGTTCCTGGAGTCTGCCGGGATTGGGTATAAAGCACAGGCTTTCTTTCCCATCCACCTCTACTGCTCCGAGAAATCTGTTCAGCCTTTTCAGGAATTTCCCTTTTTTCAGAAAACCGAGATCCATGAGATCATTGGGCAGTGGGCTGGAAGAACCCTCTTATCCTGTCCTGAAGTTCATCGAATCTCTTCTTTATCCTCTCTTCCTGTCTCTCAAGGGTTTTAATTCTCACCTCGAGGGTTTCCTTCTTTTCAGACAGTTCATTCACCACATCCTGCTTTTTCGCCTTTACGAGAATTCCACCGGCACTCTTGTAAACAGTGGCTTTTTCACCGACTTTTTCAAGCTCCTTCAGAGCGAGCTCGATTTCCTTCAGCTCCATGCTGAGCTGGGCTCTCTGTGCTGAAATCATCTGGGCCTGTTGCTGAAGCTGTTGAAGCTGTACCAGCTGATTCTGAACCTGAGGGGGCAAATCCTGACTCATTTCAACACCTCTCCTGTTTCAAGGACAACATCCACAAGTCTCAACCATGTATTAAGAGCTGCCCTTGCGGAAACAACATCGACAGCCCTGACTTCTATCCTGACTGTATCTTCTTGTAGATAAACTTTTACTTCCGACCTCTCACTCTGCGAACCCTCCTCAGGTTTCAGAGAGCGGTAGAGTATCTCCGCCACATCAGATGGAATCACTATCTCCGCCTCTATCATACAAGATCCCTTCCCCTCTTTATTACCTCTAAAACCCTGAAGGATAAAGAGATGCTATCTCCGTCATAGAAAATGAGTTTTCCACCCCCATCCAGAACCTCAACCCTGTACTGTGGAGATATCTTTTTTATAAATTTACCGGGTACGTGTCCCTCCACAACAGCATTTTCAAACAGTTCCATGGGAAAGCCTCTGATTTTATCCGTGAACAGAACATATCCACTTGTGTGTCTCGAGATCTTTTCTATTACACCCGGAGAGATTCTGAGCCCTGAGATGAATTTTCCATCACTCTTAAAGAAGTGAATGAATGCTGGATTCCCTTTGATTTCACTCACAATACCCATTCTGTTCCCACGTCTTTCTGACATCCACAGTAATTCCTCGATGGACAGTTTTCCCCTTGTTAAATACCTCCATCCAAATATGCCCGAGAGTGTTCTTGCAAACCTCCTCGTTTTTCTCGATGGGTTTCTGGATGTTGTCAGAAGCATGTCTATATGTAAGGCAGATACAGACCAGCTTTATTATCTTTTGCTTTATTGTAAACCTCAAAGGCCGTTGAAACGTCCTGAACTGCAAGTCCTGTCGAATCAAAAATTGTTATTTCCTCATCGCTTTCTCTTCCAGCTTTTACTCCTGCCACGATCTCACCGATTTCCCCGTAAATGTCATCGATTGATATCACACCCGTTTCAAGGGGCACATTTATCTCGCCCGAGCGAGATGCCTGTTCTATGTCATCCACAACGATCTTCGCCCTCCTCAGTATCATCGGATCAAGCTCCTGTTTTCCCTTTGCATCAGCACCTATGGCATTTATGTGAGTTCCGGGGATGACCCATTCATTTTTTACAATGGGCTTTCTTGAAGGAGTTGTGGTTACAAGGATGTCACAATCGCATACCCTTTCAACAGGCATCTTTTTAATATCCGCATCAATCTTCCCTTTCATCTCTTCAATGAACCTGTCCTGAGTTGATTCCTTTCTGCTGTAGATCCTCACTTCATCTATTGCGATTACCTCCGAAATTGCCATAAGCTGTGTTTTTGCCTGACTTCCTGTTCCTATCATCCCCACAATTGATGAGTTTTTTCTGGCAAGATATCTCACCGCTATTCCACCTGCAGCTCCTGTCCTCATATCTGTAAGGTATGTCCCGTCCATGAGCTG
>WAJW01000191.1 GCA_015523685.1 Archaeoglobaceae archaeon | reverse complement strand
GTGGCAAATGCAACCGGTCCGATCGCAGCGGCACTCGGGTATCTGGGTAAGGAAACTCCTCTATGGGTTCTTGCTCTCGGTGGGCTTGGCATTGCAGTGGGAATAGCAACATGGGGATACAAGGTGATAGAAACAGTGGGTAAAAGAATTACAGATCTCACACCAACCAGAGGTTTTTCTGCCGAATTCAGTGCTGCAACAACGGTCATAGTGGCTTCGTATCTTGGACTTCCAATTTCAACAACACACACTCTTGTAGGAAGTGTTATAGGGGTGGGTATGGCCGGAGGACTGGCTGCGGTTAATTTAAATATAATCAGGAAGATAGTGGCATCCTGGATACTCACAGTGCCGATAGCAGCGGGCATATCTGCGGGGCTTTACGTCCTGATGCGGGTGGTGATATGAAGTTCATCAGAAGCATAACGGATGTTTTCGGGGAATCACCTTTCAGAAAACTGCACGATCATGCTGAAGTGGCAGGAAAAGCAGCTGTATTGCTGAGAGATGCGGTTGTGGCATATTCGTCGGAGGATTTTGAAAAGGTTGAAAGTTTGAGAAAGGAAATCGAGTCCCTTGAATACGAGGCTGACAGAATAAAACATGAGATAAGGGAGAAGATACCAAAGTCCCTTATGATGCCGGTGGACAGACATGATCTCCTCTCATTTTTGAAACCCCAGGATTCGATTGCAGATGCGTGTGAACACGCGGCCCAGATACTTACCTTCAGAAAAATTCGAAATCTCCCCGATGTGGTTAAAAAAGACCTTGAAGAGCTCGCATCCAGAATTATCAATACAATAAACAGATATGAAGTTCTCGTGGATGAACTCAGCGAATTGATTTTAACCTCCTTCAGCAAGAAAGAGGTGCAGGAGTCCCTTGAAATAGTTCCGGAGATAGAAAACCTTGAGCATCAGTGTGACAAGATTGAGCTAAGGCTGTATAAAGAGGTCATGAATTGCGATAAGCTTGATCCAGTGGATGTTCTGCTTCTCATCTCCCTCATCAAGGAAATGGGGGAGATCGCAAACAGCACTGCGAGAGCAGCGGACAGATTCAGAACGATGGTTCTGGGTAAATAATTTTTCAGATTATGTAAAAATAGTATGTAAAAATATGTGTGGAGGTCCGCTGGTATCAGGCGAACATAACTCCCCTTTCTGAGACACCCTCATCAATTCCGGTTTTCATCACCTTTCTGATCGCATGTTTGAAGTCGTCCATTGTGACCTCACGCCTCTCAGATCTTATCGCAAACATACCTGCTTCAGTAACTATCGCCTTTATATCTGCTCCACTCGCCCCTTCTGTGAGTTTTGAAAGCTCCTCAAAGCTAACATCTCCGGCCAGCTTCATATTTCTCGTATGAATCCTGAATATCTGGATTCTGCCCTCATGTCCGGGCAGTGGAACCTCTATAAGCCTGTCAAATCTTCCGGGTCTTAGAATTGCGGGATCGAGAATGTCGGGTCTGTTCGTGGCCCCTATTATTCTCACGTCCCCTCTGGGATCAAATCCGTCCATCTCTGCCAGCAATTGCATCAGGGTTCTCTGGACTTCTCTATCTCCAGAAGTCCCGTTGTCGATCCTCCTTGCAGCTATGGCATCGAGTTCATCGATGAAAATTATGGAAGGGCTCTTTTCACGGGCAAGGCTGAACAGTTCTCTTACGAGTCTCGCCCCCTCTCCTATGTACTTCTGAACCAGTTCCGAGCCAACAACTTTAATGAAGGTGGCATTTGTCTTGCTGGCCACTGCCTTGGCAAGGAGGGTTTTACCGGTTCCAGGAGGACCGTACAGCAGAACTCCTTTTGGAGGATCTATTCCTATTTCTCTGAATATTGCGGGTTTCAAAAGTGGAAGTTCAACCGCTTCTCTCAGCTCTTCTATCTGTCTGTCGAGACCACCAACATCTTCGTACGTAACTTCAGGTTTTTCTATAATCTCCATCCCGTAAATCATGGGATCTTTTGGCGAGGGTAAAACATGAACTATGGCCAGGGTCTGCTGGTTTAAAGCAACCCTTGTGCCCGGTTTTAGCTCATTATCGTCTATAACATGAGACGCATTCACAACGAATTTCGGACCTGTACTGCTCTTTATGACAACTTTTCCGTCACCAATCTTTTCAATAATAGTTCCGACTATTAATGGAGGGGTTTTGAGTCTTTCAACCTCGCTCCTGAGTTTTCTAACCTCTCTCTCATATCTGATTCTCTCATTCTCTACAAATCTCTTTTCTGATTCAAGCCTTTTATACTCCTCCTTAAGGCGCACGTTATGCTCTTCAAGCTGTCTCAACCTCTCCAGCAGATATTTTGAGAGTTCATCCTTTTCATTTTTCTTTCTATCGCCTGCCTCTGTCTGGGCGTCACTCATATACTGTGACCTCCGTATATTATTTAAATTACTACTGATATAAAACTTCTTTGGAGTTGTTACAAATGCAATGCGAAGTTTGTGGAGGCGAAATCAGGGGAAAACCGGTGGAGATAATGGTTGAGGGTAGTATCATGAAGGTATGCCAGAGATGCAAGAGATTTGGAAATGAACCGGGGAAATGGAAACCGTTCAGTTTGAAGCAATCTCCAGAAAAAAGGGTTATAATACCGAAGAAAAAAAGAGTTCCGAAAATAGAAGTTGAGGAAGAGATCATTCCAGAATACAACGAGATTATCAAAAGAGAAAGGGAAAGAAAAGGGTGGACACAGGAAAAGCTTGCCAAAAAAATCAGTGAGAAGGTATCTCTCATAGGGAAGATTGAGAGAGGGGAGATTGTTCCGGAGCCAAGAGTCATCAGAAAAATCGAACAGCTATTCAACATCAAACTCACTGAGAAGGTGCAGGATGTTGAGATCAGGTCCAGAAAAGGTGAGATAACTCCAACTCTGGGTGATATTGCGGTTATAAAGAGAAAATGATTCTCGGAACCTCAAAGAGATTTGCATTGAAAGTTCTCAGAGAAGGTGGTGCAATTGCCTACCCCACCGATACAATTTATGGCGTGGGCATATCTATTTTTAATTGTGAAGACTGGCTGAAAAAGCTTTCAGCAATAAAAAAAAGGCCTTTGAATAAACCCGTTTCCCTGGCATTCAAATCAGTTAAGGATGCAATGGAAGTTGTCGATGGAGATAGATATCGTGAACTGATGGAGAGATTCCTTCCCGGACCGTACACGTTTATTGTCCGGAAGAGAGACGATTTTGGCTTCCCATGGGAAAAGGTTGGGGTGAGGGTGCCCGATCATCCCGTTGTTTCGGATCT
>WAJW01000190.1 GCA_015523685.1 Archaeoglobaceae archaeon | reverse complement strand
CTCATTGACGATAATGGAGACGTGATGAGGGTGATAAATAATACCCTATTCTATAATGGAGAGAACTTTGAAAAAGATAAGTTTCTTTCAATAATGGTTCCTTGGCTAACAGATTTCAAAAAAGCCATTGAAATTTCTAAATCCGAAGAGAAGCCTATATTTGCTTACTTCCATCAGGAAGGTTGTGTGTGGTGTGAACGGCTCGATAAAGATGTACTGTCTGACCAGAACGTGCTGAATGCACTGTCGGAGAATTACGTGCTTGTGAAGGTCGATATTAACAAGGATAGAAATACAGCAATGAGGTATGGGATAAGGGGAACCCCGACCCTTTTGCTCATCGAACCCAACGGCAGTGTGATAACCATGGTGGATCAGGCATGGTTTTACAACGGAGAGAACTTTGAAAAGGAAAAATTTCTATCAATAATGGATCACATAACGGGGTATATAAAACAATCCTGAACCATTCAGAATTTAAAATAATTTGCTGGTGAGAGGCGATCATTCCCTCTCTTTTATAACAAACCCCTCACCAAAATCCGTTACTATATAATCTATTTCCATATCCTTCAGCTCTTCGTTAAGCTCTTTCTCGCAGATAACCCTGATTCCAAAGTTCTCCTCAATGATATCTCCTTCTCCTTCATTCTCGTCAAACTCCAGCCCAAACTGAACTCCACCGCATCCAACATCCGCGACGTATACCCTCAGAAAGACATCCTGCTTTTCTTCTTCTTCCATAATATCCTTTACGAGCTTTGCAGCTCTCTCAGATATACCTACCATTTTAACACCTGTTTCTGGAAAATTTCAAATTTCAATTATAAATACATGTTGGTCGCTATAAAATTCACATGGGAAATTAAAAAGAAAAGATGTTATATACATAGAAATCATCCAGTTAATAAAACTATACGAGGGGATACGAATCGGGAATAAAAGCTTTAATTCGATTGATTTCGCCGATACGTTCGATTTCTACCCATACAGGAGAATGAGAGGCTCTCGTACAGCTCCCCATCTGAGTTTAAGGTTCAGAGAAGTTGAGTTTCACATAGATACCTCCAGAGGGTATGACGGTTTTAACCTTATAACTCACGCCCACTCGGACCACTACGGAATCAGGAACATATCGAATCCTTCAGCCATCGCATCGGTTGAGACTGCAATGATCCTTCAGGAGATTTCAGGGAAAGAGTTTAAGGGAATGACCTTCAGAACAGGTGAGAGATTCGAGATAGATGGGCTTAAGGTTTCAACCTATAGAACCGGGCACATGCATGGTTCTTCGGCATTTCTCATCAATTCGGAAAGTAAAGTCCTTGTGACTGGTGATGTGAGGGATTACTCACATCTTCCAGAGTGTGATGTTCTCATATGCGAGGCGACATACGGCAGTCCTGAGCATGTGTTTGAGGAAGAAATACACAGAGTTATTGAAGAGGCAAATAACTCAACATATGGCGTTTATCCAATCGGTAAAGCTCAGAGAGTCGGGAGGATACTCCATGAATATGGTATAGCCTTCTCGGCGGACAGAAAGATCAGGAGATTGTGCCATCTTTTTGGAATAGAAACTGCAGAAGAAGGAGAGGTTCATCTCACATCCACGAGAAACATATTCGGGATGACGGGCAGGAAGTTTATACTGACCGCTCAGAAATTTTACAGACTTCCAAGAATCGTTGTCAGTGATCATCTGGACTACAGAGGTATCATCGGAATGATCCATCACTGCAATCCTTCTGCTGTGATTTTCTATCATGGAAAACCCACCCATGAGCTCATAGAAGAGGTGAAGGACATGGGAATTCCCACATCCACTTTATCCGATCTCGATAGAGTTCAGATAAAAAAATAGAATAAGATTTAATTACTGTGCATGTACTGTAACACAGGGGCTCGTGGGGTAGGGGATATCCTTGCGGGCTTCGGACCCGCCGACCCGAGTTCAAATCTCGGCGAGCCCGCTATTTCACGTTAGTTTTCTTTTATTTTTTGATTAAAAACATATATGTAGCCTGAATTAATTTCTGATTTGTTACAGGATTCTGTTTTGCCAGATTTACCACTACTAATATTTGTATTAAACAATATATCACTTTTTATATCACTTTTCTTCCAAGCATATTTCAATGCAACAGGATCTGTATCTTACAGCTCCTGAAGGCTATTAGTCTTACATAGATCTTAAATGAACTTACATATCATCCCTTTAATAATAAGTAAAGGAAACTCACTCTATCCTATCAATTTTCTATCTCAGCAAAACTCTCGTTTCATCTTCTATAG
>WAJW01000189.1 GCA_015523685.1 Archaeoglobaceae archaeon | reverse complement strand
ACATGGTTCAGGGCCATCAGAGAGATCATCGCTGACATCATCTCACCTTCCAATGGCGATCTTCTACTTGATGCAGGATGCGGAAGTATCTCCCCCATATTCTTCTCAGAACTGATAGGACCGAACGGCCTCTACACCGGAATAGACAGATCCAGAAGATTGCTCACAATCGCTCAGAGAAGGATTCTGTCGGAAAAAATCGACTGGGCAATGGTGAAAAACGTATCGATATGTGACAGAATAAAGATTACCAGGAAATACGACTACGTTGTATGCAGTTTAACCCCAAAATTCCTTTCAAGCCTCCAATCCGCATTGAAAACAATGATCTCGTCACTGAGAAAGGGAGGGAGGATGGTAATATTTTCGGAGTTCTTCCCCGATGTAAACCCTGAATACATGGAGGTTTTCACCTTCTACAACTCACTGATACCCTCCTTCACCGGATTCCCATCCATGAAGGAAATAATGGAAGCGCTTAACAGTACAGGTCTCAGGTATGACCACGAACTTCATCATGGGCTGTTTCTTGAAATAATCAGAAGGTGAACGGTATGAAAGGGGAGAGTTCTGAAAAAAAGGAATATGATAAAACCGCTCTTCTTGAGATGATATTTCTGAGAACATTACTCGCTTCTCTTGAAGATCTCGGGATACAGGAGGATGTTCTGGAATACACAGTGAGGAAGTACGGGGAAAAGATACTGGATCTGCTCACAAACAATATCAACCTGGAGAGCATGTCTGGTGAGTCTTTTTCCGGAGTGTATGTCCATCTTCTATCGAAGGTGCTCCATAACACACTCGATACTGATAAAGTGGATGTCCGGGTGAACAATGATGGAGTGGAGATCGAAATAGAGGGATGTCCCCATCACCTGGGGAAGGATGTGAGAGAGATCCTCAACATACCACCTCCTTCAATGTGTCCCGTTGAGGTGCTCATAAACTCAATCCTCAAAGGTGCCCTTCTGAATCCATCCATCAAGGAAAGAAAGGTATATAGGAGAGATGGTAAATACTCATGTATAATGAATTTCAGGGTTGAAGAATAAGAGGACTGAAGATGGCACTCACTCCAATCACAGATGAGGAAAAGAAGAGACTTATTTTTGGACTGAAAAGTTCTGTCGTTGCAACCCGATTCCTTACAATAAAAAAGATCTATGAGATGGTGGAAAAACAGCCTGAAAAATTCAGGTATCTTGAGGTGTCCGATGAAACTTCCATGCGGGATATCCTCAACCTTCTGGAATACATTTCTCAGAATGACCCCGATGCTGTGCTGAGAAGGGAGGCATCCATCTCTCTGAGCGCGTTGAGAAGCATCCTCGGCCCGAGGTACAGATACGAGGTCATAGTATGCGAGGGGTGCGGAGAGATGCTGACGTTTAACTGGCTTTTCTGCCCAAAATGCGGGGAGAAAATTGATGTCGAAAAATTGAAAAGCTCTTTTGAAACCTGCGAGAAATGTGGAATACCCATCTCATCCAGATGGAATTTCTGTGTGAGGTGTGGTGTCAGGTTAAAGGAGGAAATGGCAGAATCCAGGTGTCCCAACTGCAAGAAAGAGATAAAACCCGAATGGGTGATCTGCCCGTACTGCGGTACACGTCTGAAACAGGTTGGATGATTCACGGATTTTGCGAAAAGTTTTTACCTGAATATAATCCTGATTGAACAGAATACAGCGTGGTAAAAATGCTCTACGAGATTGAAGAAATTAAAAAGAGGAGAAAAAAACTGGGTATAACTCAGAAAGAGCTTGCAGAGCTTGTTGGGGTCAGCCAGCCCATGATAGCAAGGATCGAGTCAGGTTCAATCGACCCCAAGCTGTCCATTGTCAAAAAAATTTTCGATGTTCTGGATGAGATTGGCGGACGTAAAACCACCGTGAAGGATGTTATGAGCTCACCCGTTATCGGAGTTGACAGATCTGACAACCTTGAGAGGGCGGTCACTCTTATGGAGAAAAACAACATATCACAGCTACCCGTGTTTGAGGGCAAGAGAGTAGTTGGAAGCATTTCTGAAAGCAACATATTGAAATTGATAGTTGAGAGGGGATTTTCAGAGTGTCTGAACATAAAGGTCGGGGAAGTGATGTCCGAACCATTTCCCGTCGTCAGCCCATCAACAACCCTTGACAGGGCGTCAAGAATGCTCATGGAGAATCAGGCACTTCTCGTAATGGAGGACAGCAGAATACTTGGAATTGCAACAAAATACGACATTATGAGAGCTCTTAACAGGAGGATATAATGGGTTTTGAACAGAAGTTCTGGAAAGATATCCTGACATATGATGAGATCAAATACCTCAGAAAGTACAAAATAGGTGTTATTGGAAGCAGATGCATTGCCGAGCTTCTCTGGAGGCTTGGAATAGGATGCATAAGATACGTGGGTGACCACCTTACAGGCTGGGATGCGTTTCTGGATCCATCCATACCTGTTGATGAAACCGATTCCTATGATGTTCTTGAACAGAGAACTGAGGGGACTGACATCTATTCCTACATGTATCCCGATGATATAAGAAGATTCAAGAGACAGCTGAGGGGGGTTGATATGGTGGTTGCCCACAGGCACATCAGGGAGTCTGCAGTTGTGTCAAGAGAACTGGGTGTGCCATTCATGCCGGATATAATCTCAACCTTTCTTCCCGATGGAGTGGAGTACGAAAGCGTGCGCACTCCTGAAACCAATCTTAACAATCCCCTCGTGTACACCCTGACATGCTCACTCCAGGTTGCGGAAATTTTCAGAATACTGACGGGAAACGGTATGCCCGTTCTTGCTCCTGATGCCATGGTGGTAGATCTGAAACAGCCGGGATACATCAGGTATATTAAACTGAAGGTGGAAGAGGATTAGACCTTATGGTATCTGAAGTTCACCCTCCCGAGGATAGGGAACTGCCTCTGAGAGAGCATATAAGGGAACTTAGAGTGAGAATCGTCAGAGTTCTGGCACTTCTCGCAATTTTTTTCGCCCTTCTCTATCCCATTTCTGATGACATTATATTCAAACTCTGGTATGAGGTATTCCCGGGAAATCTGGATATTGTTGCATACAGCCCGGCCGAATGGATAGTCTCGAGGTTGATAATATCCCTTCTCCTGTCCATACTGATAGTTTTTCCATACATGGTGTACGAAACGTACATGTTTCTCCGTCCCGGACTCTTCTACCATGAGAGGGATTTTCTAAAAACACTGATTCCACTATCCTACCTCCTGTTTCTTTTTGGAGTCGCTCTGGGATACTTCGTTATAATACCGAGAGTGCTTAATTTTGTGATTGCCCATTCAGGAGGTATAACCCCGGAGCTATCAGTCCAGAAAACGATGATGGGTATCTTCAGGATCATATTTGCACTGGGACTGACATTTCAGCTACCAATCCCAATCGTGCTTGCGGTCAGACTGGGGCTTGTGTCATCCATATGGCTTAAAAGGAGAAGACTTGTCGTTTATGGAATCCTTGCATTTCTTGCAACCACAATATCTCCCGATTTTACCGGAATGAACCAGCTCATAATAATTGCTGTTGTGGGACTCCTTTACGAAATAAGCATCAGGATAGCGATTCTATTCGAAAGGAGAAGGGATAAAAATAATATAGATGAGAGTACAGAAGGTGTGCCCCATGGAGAAACTCATTGAATTCTACTACTCGAATACCTGCCCTAACTGCCACAGGGCAAGAAAGAAGATAATGGAGGTAATGGGAGATAACGTTATCCTGAAAGAATTCAGCATAGAGAGTGAGATGGGAAGGAGAAAGGCCCATGAACTGGGCATATGGAGCGTTCCCGCACTGGTGATGGATGGAGAGATTCTGATGGAAGGAGAGGTGGATGAAAAATTGATTGAGAGGTTGTTCAGAGGTGACTGAATTTGAATCCTGATAGATACAGAAATCTCAGGAGAGATACCGAGCTGAAGTACATTAATGTGCATCCCATCCAGAGAGGAGGAGTTTTAACTCCTGAAGCGAGGAAGGCTCTTATAGAGTTTGCCGATGGATACAGTGTGTGCGACTTCTGTTTCGAGGGGAGGGTTGACCTTGTTGAGACGCCTCCCGTCAGGGATTTTGTGGGAGATGTTGCGGAATTTCTCGGGATGGACGAGGTCAGATTCACGCCCGGATGCAGGCATGCAAAATGGGCTGTTATGTCCACCATGCTCGAAAAAGGAGACTCCATCGTTCTGGATTCCCTTGCCCACTACACATCCTACATGGCTGCAGAGGCCAACAATCTTGAGGTTTACGAAGTCCCCCATTCAGGATATCCCGAATTCAGGATAAACCCTGAAACCTATGCCGATGTTTTTGAAGAGGTTAAGAGGGAGACGGGAGAGTATCCTAAGCTTGCATTGCTCACACACGTTGACTACAGGTATGGAAACCTCACCCCTCCAGAGGAAGTTGGAAAGATATGTGAGGAGTACGGAGTCATGTTCATGGTGAACACGGCCTATTCATCTGGTCTGATGGAGATAAACGGGAAAAAGATGAGGGCGGATTTCATAGTTGGAAGCGGTCACAAGAGCTGGGCTTCAACAGCTCCAATCGGTTTCGTTGCAACAAATTACGAACATGTTGAGAAATTGATGAAAACATCAACCATCAGGGGTAGATGGAGTGGTAGAGGCTTCACCAAAAAGGAAATTGCATTTTATGGCTGTTCACCTGTTTTTGGGGCACCTCTCATAACCTTCATGGCATCATTTCCTTCCGTTGTGGAGAGGGTCTCGAGATGGGAGGATGAGGTCAGAAAAGCCAGATATTTTGTGAGGGAGATGGAGAAGATCGTTGGATTCCATCAGATGGGTGTTAGGCCAACAGAACACACACTTCAGAACTTTGAATCCCTTCCATTCCATCAGGTTGCAAGAAAACATAAGAGAAGAGGGTATTTCCTGTATTCAGAGCTCAAGAAGAGGGGAGTTATCGGAGTTCACCCCGGACTGACAAAGAACTTCAAGATAAACACATATGGACTGACAGACAGACAGATAAACCATGTTATCTGGGCTTTTAAGGATATCGCAGAGAAATACGGCCTGGAGGTGGAAGACTGAAGGAGGAAGTTGCAAGATTTAGAAAATTCTTTGAGCTTCCGTATTCTCCGGTGGGCATAAAGATAATGAGAGAGAAGGTTGACGGCGCTGAGACGAAGCCCGCGAGATACTGCGAGCTCGTGAGAAG
>WAJW01000188.1 GCA_015523685.1 Archaeoglobaceae archaeon | reverse complement strand
GTTCAGCCCCATACCATATGCACCTCTCGGATCATATGCTGGAAGTTCAAGGCCTTTCACATGTATTGCGTAGTATCCTGCGTTACCTCCTATTCTTTCCGCAGCTTTCCTTGTGCCATCCGCCAGGACATCTCCAAACCCCTCCCTTCTTGCCATCATGTTGAGCATCTCTATCATGGCCCTTCCATCTCCGAATTTCAGATCTATTCCCGTATCTTTTTCTGAAATTATACCCCTCTCCATAAGCTCCATGGCAAAGGCAATGGTGTTTCCAGCGCTGATTGTGTCGAATCCAAATTCGTTGCACAGATAATTTGCAACAGCAATTGGATTCAGATCTCCAATTTCGCAATCTGCCCCAAATGCCCACACATTCTCGTACTCAAGGCTTTCACCCTCAATGCTGTAATCCATGAATCCAGCTTTTACCCATCTTCCGCATCTTATACTGCAGTTGTAGCAGCCCACCCTTCTCTCAAGAATGGTTTCAGCCATCCTCTCTCCGGAAATGTTTTCAGCCCTATCAAAAACTCCAGTTTGAAAGTTTTTCGTCGGTAGCAATCCTGAAGCATTTATTATGTTCATAATTCCATCAGTTCCATAGCTGTTGAGCAATCCTCCCTCTTTTGTAACATCGGATTCGTCAATCATCCCCCTTGCCCTTTCAACAGCCTCATCGAACTTATCGGGATTGGCAATTTGAATCTCCTGATCACCGCTCACCGCTATGGCCCTGAGCTTCTTTGAACCCATTACCGCCCCGAGACCGCATCTCCCCGCTGCTCTGTACTTATCGTTCATAACTGCAGAAATCAGGGATTTTCTCTCTCCAGCCGGACCTATCTGCAGAACCTTTGCCCTTTTCTCCGTCTCCTCTCTTATTATGTCGTCCACCTCTGAAACCAGCTTTCCCCAGAGGTGCTCCGCGGATCTTATCTCGGCCTTTCCATCTTCCACCCAGAGATAAACAGGTTTATCGGCAGAACCTCTTACAACGATTGCATCGAATCCGGCCTTTTTCAGCATATATCCCCAGAATCCTCCAGAAGTTGATGTTCCAATACCTCCTGTGAGCGGGCTCTTGGATATCACGGTATGTCTCCCGCTCTCCGGTGTTCTCGTGCCTGTGAGAGGGCCAGTGGCAAATACAATAACGTTTTCAGGAGAAAAAGGGTCTGTACCGGCTTTAATTTCATCATAGAGTATCCTGGCGCCGAAACCCCTTCCACCAAGGAACTTTCTGGCAAATCCCTCTTTCAGATTCTCTTTTTCGATTTTACCGCTTGAGAGATCGACTCTTAAAATACGGCCCATATACCCCCCATTCATAATACCACCACTATTATTGATATCAAAATTTTACAAATAGTTTTCTGAAAAAAGTATAAAAATAAAAATTAAAATATAAATTTACTCTTCCAGTTTCATGAGTTCCTCTATGGGTGTTGGACTGAAGAGTTTTTCCTTGAGCACCGCTTTAGTCCAGACCACCGAATAGATGGCTGTCAGGATTATCAGAGATATGGCGTAGATGTAGATCTGCCTTGCAACTGCAGGATCAGGGAAAATGTTTGCCATCACGTATATCATTGAAACTATCGCCAGAATCTGAGGAATCGGATATGCAGGTGACCTGTATGGTCTCGGGTAATCCGGATACTTTCTCCTGAGGGTTATCACTGAAATGCTCACCAGAATGTAGGAGATGAACCACGTGAACGCTGCTGCAAGTATGAATATGACTATCTTCTCAACCATAGTCAGGCCTGTCAGGTTTACTGCAATCAGTATGATCCCTATAAAGATTATTCCGGCCCATGGCGTCTTTGTTCTGGGATTGAGATATGCAAATATCCTTGGAATCTGCCCTTCTTTTGCCATCCCGTACATTATTCTCGGAATTGAGGCCATCAGAGTACTTATTGTGCTCAGACTCGCCACCACACTGACAATGGATATCCAGTACTCACCGAGTGAGCCGAGCATTGCCTTTGCGGTTATCACATGGGGGATCGGTGAGTTTGCCAGATCTTCAAGGGGTACGTATCTCACACTTGCAAGCCCGTAAACCAGCTGGGAGAGGAAGACTATCAGAAGTCCGATGAGCATTGCCCTCGGGATGTTCTTTTCCGGATTTTTGACCTCTTCTACCAGAGGACACACGTATTCAACACCTATGTACAGCCACACCGCAAGGGCGACCAGAGGTATCACCATGCTCCAGTCACTGGGAAGTCCAGAAGGCCAGTAGCTTCCACCTGTAATGGGATGACCGACTCCCGCAAGTCCTGCAAATCCGAGTATGAACAGGGAGATTATCATTATACCTGCGAGAATTATCTGTGTACCTCCGTAGAATTTCACTCCGGCCATGTTCACCGCCATCAGAAACAGTATTATTATTATCGTAAAGAACAGAGGCGAAAAACCACCCGCAAAGGTCTCAGAGATCACTATGCCCGGAACAGCTGCCTCAGCAGAACCTGCAAATATTGTAACAAGAATGTATGCTGTTATAACGGCAATCGTCGCGGGAACGATCCCAAGACCAGCCCTGACATAATCGTTCACAGAACCTGCCTTGGGCATCATTGTTGCGAGCTCTCCAAAACTGAAGGCCATGAAGTAGTTCATCAGCAGAGCAATGATCATCGATGCAACGAATACAAGTCCTCCGATACCAAATCCCTGTCCGAGAGATACGAGAGTCGTCGAAGCAACTATCAGTCCAACTGCAGCCCCGAGAGCGGTGGGAAAACCAACAACCCTTTCAAGTTTAACATCGCTCATATACACCCCATCCTGATAACATATTTAATTATTTAGAATACAGCAAATATACTTAAAAACGATGGTTTACATTTCAACCTCAGACACGGATTTGAATTAAGAAATGTACATCGAGACTGGAAAAATTTGGAGGAAAAGGAGATTCACCACTTTTTTATAATCTCTCTTGCTATGATGAGCTTCTGGATCTCCTTAGTCCCTTCATATATCTCCGTTATTTTTGCATTCCTGTAAAATCGTTCGAGGTCATATTCCTCCATGTAGCCGTAACCTCCATGAATCTGAAGGGCCTCATCAACAACCTCCACAGCAACCTGACCGGCATACCATTTTGCCATCGATGACATTGCGGGAGAGGGATTTCCTGTGGCACAGAGCCATGCAGCCTTGTGGAGGAGCAATCTCGCGGATTCGATCTTGGTGGCCATTTCTGCCAGCTTGAACTGAATTGCCTGAAATTCAGCGATTGGCCTTCCAAACTGTTTTCGCTCCCTTGAGTATTTCAGTGCCTTTTCAAAGGCTCCCTGTGCAGTCCCAACACCCTGTGCAGATGCAATCAACCTGCTTTCGTTGAAGAAGTCCATCAGATGATAAAACCCCTTACCTTCCTTTCCCACCAGATTTTCCTCAGGAACCCTCACATTGTTGAAAGACAGTTCTGCTGTGTCTGATGCCCTTATTCCAAGTTTACCTGTCATTTTTACCGCTTTAAACCCGGGTGTATCTGTCTCGACTATGAATATGGACAGACCCTCATTTCTTCTTTCTTCTTTTGAGGTCCTGCAGACCACAAGGATAAAATCCGCAACCGTACCGTTTGTGATGAAAATCTTGCTCCCGTTTATAACGTATTCATCACCATCCTTTTCCGCTCTCGTCGATATGCTGGCAACATCACTCCCGGCATTTGGCTCAGTTATGGCGGTTGCCATTATTGCATCACCGACCGGAAGCTTTGCCAGATAATTTTCTTTCTGCTCCTCTGTTCCGAATTTTTGAAGTATCTCACACCCGAATGTGGTTGAGAGGATGTGGGCCATTCCAAGATCCACCCTGCAGAACTCTTCTATGACAAGCACGTTCTCCACCGGGGTGAGACCGGCTCCATTGTACTTTTCATCTATTGTAATTCCAACAAATCCGAGATCACATGCCTTTTTCCACACTTCATATGGAAACTTCTCTTCTCTATCGTATATAGCCACGTCCTGGAATTCGTTTTCAGCAAAATCTCTCGCTGCTTTTTTTATCATCTTCTGTTCTTTATTAAGTTCAAAATCCATTTTCATCCCTCCAGAGATTCCATTAAAAGTTCTACTATGTCCACCACTCTTATTTTATCATCAAGTTTCTGGGTTTTTATTGCATCCTCAAACATAATGAGACAGAAGGGACAGCTCACAACAAGCAGTTCCGCTCCTGTCTCAACAGCCTCTTTTACCCTTATTTCCGAAGGCCTTTTATCTCCCGGATACTCTACCCAGAGGTTTCCTCCACCGCCACCACAGCAGAATGAGTTCTCTCTGTTTCTCGGCATTTCAACGAGTTCGATTCCCGGGATCGCCTCAATTATCTCCCTCGGGGCATCGTAAATGTCGTTATACCTTCCAAGGTAGCATGGATCGTGGTAGGTGACCTTGATTTTCATTTCCTTCTCAGGAGTGATCTTTCCCTCCCTGATCAATCTGTTCAGGAACTCGGTTATATGGATCACTTCAAACTCCCCACCCATTTCGGGGTACTCATTTCTCAGAGTGTTGTAGCAATGGGGAGATGTGGCAATTATTCTTTTAACGCCGTATTTTTCAAATGTTCTGAGGTTTTTCTCCGCAAGGAGCTGAAAAAGACCCTCTTCGCCCATTCTTCTTGGATCGTTACCACAGCAGTCCTCCTCTCTCCCCAGAATTGCAAAGTTTATTCCTGAGTTGTTAAAGAGTTCGACTATCTGCTTTGATACCTGTATGCATCGCGTATCAAAGGAATTTGCACATCCCACATACCATAGATAATCGAATTCCCCATCCTTTGCCTTCTGGACTTCAAGACCCTGAGTCCATTTCTCTCTCTTAAATTTGGATTCTCCCCACGGGTTCCCCTGCTTCTGTATATTCTGGAGTACATCTCTCGTTATGGGGGGTATCTCACCCTGATCCACGAGCCCTCTTCGGATTTCATGAAGGAGTTCCATGGGTTCAACATAAACCGGGCACCTCTCAACACATGCCCTGCATGTTGTACAGCTCCAGAGACCGTCCTGGGTTATGGTCTCTGGTACGAGTTCAAGCTCTTCATTTCTGAGGATTCGTGAAATAGATGAACCCTTGTTTCTGATATCCTGAATGAAATAGAGGGGTGAAAGATCCGTTCCGGAATTGTAGGCGGGACATGATTCCTGACATCTTCCACATTTCATGCATGCAAGAGTGCTCAAAAGATCTCTTTTACCCAGATCCTCTGGTTTCAGTGCACCTATGTATTCTCTGTCCATGTCCACGGGTCTCATTGTGCCCTTTGGCTTGCTGTATCTGAAAATCATGTTCAGAGGAGCGAAGAGTATGTGGGATAGTTTGGTGAAGGGAAAAATGGCAATAAGGATGAGGGCCAGAACAGAGTGAATTATCCAGAGTGCAGAATGAAGCTTTTTTGATGCGGGGACAATACCGGATACGATCCCTCCAAAATAAGCCCCCTGGGATGCCCCGTAGTAGTGAATTCGAATTCCCTCAATTACAAAACCCGTCAATGCGATTATCAGGAGTGTCAGTGTGACGATCAGATCATCATTACCATGTCTCTCCCTTTTGAACCTCTCTATTCTCGAGATGTATCTCCAGTAGAGGAATCCTGCAGTGCCGATTATGAGCAATATTCCAAAGGTGTCCATCGTTATCTCGTAGGTTATGAAAAATGCACCTCTGAAAAAGGTTGCATGGGTTCTCTCAACAATTGTGAGTATGATTGTTCCGATTGTCAGAACCACAAGGCTCCAGAGTATGAGGAGATGAAGCAAGGCTGACTTCCTGTCTCTTCGAGCAAGTCTGAGATTTGCCAGACCGTCCTTGAGGAAGGTTATTAGTCCATTTGCGAGGGTCACATTTAGTGGTGTTGCTCTCCCTTTCATTACGAAAAGAAGCTTTAGACCCACCCCCGCAAGGAAAATCAGAATGGCAATGGTGGAAAGAACGTAGTGGCTTTCCTTCATCACATCATTTATGTTCCAGAAAATCTCACGAGTTGACTCTGCTATCAATTGAAGAGAGCCTGAACTCATAATTCAGTGGAGAATAAGGTCTATATAAAAAGTTATCTGTTTAAATGCAGATTTGATAATTGATAATCATATTCATAC
>WAJW01000187.1 GCA_015523685.1 Archaeoglobaceae archaeon | reverse complement strand
ACATTCTCTTTTATAGATTCTATCCACCTTTCCAGGTGGTCGTAGGGCTGGGCTCCGGTTAGTATGTATCTTCTTTCAGCAACAAGTGTGGGTACAGCAGTTATACCATATTTTTTTACCGCTGTAGTTAAGTCATATTCTACTGCCTTTCTGACCTCAAAGCTTGTGAAATCCTTTTCCCATCTTTTCACATCCAGCTCGATCTCTTCTGCACACATTCTCAAAACTTTAAAATCACCGATATTCAGGCATTCAGTTAAATGAGCTTTCTGAATTCGATCAAACATGTTCCAGTGGGCATCCTGCCCTCCCTGAAATTCTGCTGACTTGCATGCCAAGAGTCCTGGCATTGAGTAGGGATAATCGAATTCACGCCCCTCCATCAGATCAGCCCTGATTCTGTGTTCATCATCGTTTATATTTGCGAGTCTCCAGTGATTCATGATCTCTCTCTTACCTTCCTCCTTTGATCCAAAAATTTCCTCAATACTATCTGGATTTGGTGCTAAAGCAAAACATCGATGGATGATCTCAATTTCAGGATGATTCTCTACGAGTTTTCTCACTCTTGGCGAGATGGCATAGCACCATGCACACAGCACATCGTGGAAAAATTCGATCTTCATTCTCCTCTCACATCCCTTCTGCAAAATTCCATGAGATTGCTTTATCAGGTGTTTGAGGTTGAATACCATTCTCCTGAGTTGTTGAAGCTCTTTTGCATGGGGGCGATCAATACTCCCAAGATATTTTGTAAATATCTTTTTTGCAACATCAGATGAGCTCTCATTCTCTATTATTTTTGCCTTTTCTGCCATTATCACTCCTCTGTTATTCAAACCACCTTCTGTGGTATCGATGCTCAGAGTGATATGTGGATTATTTCTAATATTTCTTGCCTTAACACTATCTTTTCCAGTGGTTGTGTAAATTATACCATTTTCATACAAAAACCAGACGGGAGCGATATGGGGTTTACAGTCTCTGGTTACTGTGGCAATTCTCGCCAGTATCGGCTGAGAGAGAAACTCTTCCAGCTCTTTTTCAATAGTTTTGTTTTTCATTTTATTCACCTCATTCCGGATCCTTTAAAAATTTCAAGCCCGGACTTCCATCCTTGAACTTGATTTTCACATGTGTGGCGTCACAGAATGGCTTGTTGCTGGATTTACCACACCTGCAGAGTGTAACTCTATTTCTGGGCTCGTAAAACACCCCGTCTGAAGATTCAATTGGAATGTGCCCCTTAACAAATATCCCTCCGCTTACTCTCAGCTCCAGATCCTGAATTATGTCTATGGACGGTTTGTATAATGGCTCGATCTCCTTTCCTGTCTTTTTTTCAACCGCTGTCAATCTTCCAGCAATGCACTCGCTCGCAGCTTTAATTGCCTCATTTCTGCATTCTTCATCATCGGACATTTCCACAAGCTCCCATGCATTTCCTTTCTCTCTGTGACAGAATCGGGCGAAAGCACACCTAAAATCGTCGAGCATATCAATTCCAGGTCCTTCAAATAAAAACGCTCTACTCCGATATTTTTCCCTTGATGCCGTTTCCTCACCATTGAACTCAATCTCCTCATGGGTCCCATCGCAAAAAGGTTTGGTTTTTGAGCCACCACATCTGCATAAAGCATAGCCTTCCATCTGAGGAAAATTTCGACCTCTTCGAAGTTCATAGTGGTTGCCTACCCTTGTTATTATTTTTTCACCGAGCGGAACATTCTCTGTTACCAGATATGGTCCATTTTCCAGAATTCTTATTTTTGGACCGTCTTTCATCGATTCACCTCGTTTAAAATCAGGGCATAATGCTGAAGGGCCAGGGTTGAGGTATGGCAAGAAACATCAGTAGAGCTCCAAGCAATGCCATGTTTTTCAAAAACATAACCATCTCAACCTGTTTCATCTGCTGATCCTCAACTGCCCAGAAATTATGCATCTTAAAGGATGTGGGTATCAGAAAGACTGCAAGCAAAATAATTCCTGCAACAGGATAAAATCCTAACAGTATGCTCAATCCTCCCAGCAGCAGCATTATACCTGATACGATCACCATAACTGCAGGTGCTGGAACTCCTTTCAATCCAGCATATTCTGCCATCTGTTTTAAGCCAATAAAATGATTCAGCCCGGTAAAAATGAAAAAACCACCGTATATTATTTTACCGATCAGAAATAATATTTCCTGGTACATTTTACCACCTTTTTGTTATTCTTTACCCAGGGCTTTGATGTGCCCATCAATATCTTCTCTGATCATTGCACCATGACTTGGAGCGATCATCCTTATATCCAGACCTTTAATCCTCTCAATCGCATTTGCCAGATTGGACTGCTCTCCAAAAGTCATCTGGCTGTATGCAAGCAATTTCTGAGTAATATCTCCTTCAGCAAACAGTTTCCATTCTGTGCCGGGATCGCCGTACGATCCGAATGCATCCGCGGTGAACAAAATCCCATCTCTTTCATCATAAATGAACATACTGTCCGCTTTGCAGAGGTAGGGTGCGTAAATGAACTTCAATCTTCTTTTTCCAAGATCAAGGGTCTCTCTATTCTTTACCACCTTGATATCGGGGTTTATTCCATATATCAGAGGAATTCTCATAGCGGTGAGTTCAGATGCAACAACTTTGGCATTTTCAGCCATCTCAAGAATTGATGCCAGTCCACCACAGTGGTCCACACAGTTATGCGTCAAAACCACGTAATCAATTGTGGAAGGGTCAACAATCCCTTTTATGTTTCCCAGCACCACTTCCTGTGTTCCAATAGCTCCTGTATCAACCAACGTGGTCTTTTTATCTGTAATAAGGAAAGCATTTATCGAAGCACCTGCCTGAGGTACGTGAACACCAACCCAGTAAACTCCTTCCGAAATCTCATTCATGTTTCCACCTCATACTGATTTCTATTATACATTTGCTTTCCATGTGAAAGTATATATATCTAAAGTATCTGAATGGTTATCAGATATCTCTGGGGTGATT
>WAJW01000186.1 GCA_015523685.1 Archaeoglobaceae archaeon | reverse complement strand
CCCCATAGAGGTGGCAAAATACTATTACGTGTCTGTAGTTGGCGGATTCAGTAACGAGCTTGACAGGAGAGAGGTGGGTATCAACAGATCCGCCCTCGAACAGAACACAAGATTGATAGGTTTCCATGACAGAGTTGTTCTGAAAAGACTGAGCGGTAACAGGATAAAACCTTTTTTCTTTAAGGAACCCTACGTCGTGGTTCCCCTCGATGAATCAACACCCGATGCATACAAAAAATCCCTCTCTGGAGAAGTTGTATTTTCTGAGTGGGTGATGGAATACGGGGGGAAAAAGATAAATGAAGAAAGCTGTATCGGACAGAGGATTTTGATGAATTCAACTCTGAGCAAGGTGGACGAAAGGTGGAAGATGTCTCTACTGAGTCACATTTACAGCAGATTGAGCTGATGGTTTTATGATCCCATTCTGCCCTCCTCAATGCCTGATCTGAATAATTTCTCCCTGAATTATCATAACGTGAAAAAATTTAAGTAGCATAACATCCATTATTAATCGACCTGTTATGGATGAGTTTGTTGATTTTGGTTCCGGGTATCAGGCATCATCAAGAGAATCTGCAGAGGAGATGGCAGATTTCATTGAAAAGTGGCTTGGAAACCCCCTGCTTAAAAGAATTCTTGGATACACAACCAGAAGGTGTACCTGCGGAAGGAGAATTGAACTTGCATTGAAAAAATATGCAGGAGAGGATGTTGAACTGTGTTTCAGATGCAATCTCGCCTACCAGATAATACGGAAGGTTCTTGATGGCATAATTCATAAGGTAGGTGACAGTAAAGAATCTGTAATCGAGCATCTTAGAGACCCGATGTGGCGGAAGGGTCTTTCATCCGTGCTCGAGGGCATATCGAAGTACGGGCCCGTAAAACCTTTCACCGCCTATGCACCTTTCCTCATTGTATGGAATTTTACAAATGCATGCAATCTCAGATGTGCTCACTGCTACCAGAATGCTGAAAAAAAGGCTCCTGATGAGCTGTCCACTGAAGAAGCCCTGAGGGCGGTGGACATTCTTGCAGATGCAGGAGTTGCTTACATCGCAATGTCCGGGGGAGAACCCCTTGTGAGAAAAGATTTTTTCACCGTTGCCGAGAGAATCAAAGAGAATGAGATGGCCATGTCCCTTGCAACAAACGGAACTCTGTTAACTGAAGAGGTTGTAAGGAAACTTGAAAAACTGAACTGCCTCTTTGTTCAGATATCCCTCGATGGAGCCAGACCGGAAACCCATAATACCTTCAGGGGAAGGCAGAGTTTTGAAAGGACGATTCAGGGCATTAAAAATGCGGTAAATTCAAGCATGACTGTGGGAATCGCAACAACCGTGACAAAGCACAACTACCATGAGGTTATGGATATAATAGACCTTGCCGAAAAACTTGGGGTGGATATCTTCATGCATTACAATTTCATTCCAACGGGAAGGGGAAAGGACATCATTCAGCTCGATCTCACTCCGGAGGAGAGAGAGGATCTGCTCAACAGGATGGCATCGATGACGCACAGCAGAAAGATATCACTCCTCTCCACAGCACCACAGTACAGCAGGGCATGCAGGGATTTCAACACTCTGAGCCTGACACATTTCGATACATTCGGTCAGAAGGGAGAAAATATAGATTTTCTTGCTGAATTTGTGGGTGGATGCGGAACGGGAAGGCTTTACTGTGCCCTTCAGCCCAACGGGGATATAATACCGTGTGTTTTCATGCCCATCGTGGTTGGAAACATACTGAAAGATGATTTCATCGACGTATGGCACAACTCACCGGTATTTATCGATATAAGGGATAGAGATGCTTTTGGCGGTTGTGGAACCTGTCCGGAGCTGAAGATCTGTGGAGGATGCAGGGCAAGGGCTTACGGATACTATAGAGATCTTAAGGGCCCGGATCCGGGATGCATTCTTAACAGGGATTACTGGGCAAGGTTATCTTCAATAGAAGTCAGCAGAGGGGATGCCACAGCCTGAACCCAAATTTTTTATTTATGAATCATTTTTTCTATCTGGATGGACAGAAAGCTCCTCATGGCATGCATCATAGTATTCATCACCTATGTTGGAGCATTTATCAGGGTCCCCGTCGTTCCCCTGTTTGCTACCGAGCTCGGAGCATCAAAATTTGAGGTCGGTTTGATCACATTTGGATTCATGATTGTCGCGGGATTACTTGCCTTTCCTCTCGGTTTCGCATCAGATAAATCGGGTCGGAAGCTTTTCATATTTGTGGGACTCGCTCTGAGTTTTTTGAGCTCTTTTTTCATGGCTTTCTCATCAAGTACAACAGAGATCATACTGTTCTACATGCTTGGAGGAGTGGGCATTGCATCATTTGCTCCCAGCATATCCTCGTATGTGGGAGACATATCGAGGGAGATGGGAAAGTCATACGGATGGTTCACCGCCGCGATGCAATCAGGTATGGCTGCGGGCCCCTCGGTGGGAGGGCTCGTGGCAGATATATCGGGTTACAGAGATGCATTCCTGATCTCATCTGTGTTCATGGCAGTATCCATCACAATAACCATGTTTTTACCGGAAGCAGATTTTCCCAGAAGGGCGGGAAATATTTTGTCTGAACTGAAAAGGCTCATGTCAATTCGAGGAATTTATACCAGCTGGATTGCGGTTCTGTCCATTGCCTTTGCCTTCGGGCTTTTCATGCCCTTTTTTCCCCTCTACGTCAGTGAGCTGGGATACACGACCATGTTGATAGGATTGCTCTTTACGGTTCAGTCAGCATCAAATGCGACGGGAAGAATACCCGCAGGTTACATATCCGACAGGTATGGTAAACGGGATGTGTTTATATCATCCGGTCTTCTTATATTCGGTGTGGGGATGTTTATGATTCCATTTTTGAAGGGTCTCCCGGAACTTTTTGTTGTTGTTGGAATAATTGGGCTGGTTATGGGAGTGGTTACTACAAATTTAAGTGCGATGCTGGCTGAATCGGCTCCCGAGGGGTTGAGGGGGCTGACTATGAGTGGTTTCAACTCCTTTCTTTATCTCGGGTTCGCATCAAGCTCGATTATAGGAGGCAAGGTTATACAGATGTCGGGTTATATGGCGGGGTTTACAATGGCCCTGCTTGTGTGCATTGCGGGGAGCATGGTGTTTACGTATGCAAGTAAGAGACCTTAACGGAAAGGAGTTCGGGATTCTGAAAAAGGCCCTCCGTTTTTTCAAAAGTGCGGATCTTCTCAGGGAATATGATTTCGTGATTATCACGAGAGGCGGGAAGAAAGAGGTTTATATGGTGCCAGAGGTGGTAAGAAAGCTTATGGTCTCGTATGATCTTCAACCATATATTCCGGGGGTTAAAATCGGAGAACTGGGAAGGAGATTGAGGATAACCCTCGAGGGTGGAGAAATTTTATCAAAAAGATACGGGGGGAAGAGGGTTCTTGTCAGTGAAAGGGGAGAAATGCTGTTCCTTTACGGCAGGGATCTTTTCGGAAGTTCCGTGATTGAATGCAGTAATGATATAGAGGAGAATGACCTTGTATTCGTTTTTTCTGACACGGGATATCTCGGACTTGGTAAAGCGAGGGTGGACAGCAGGAGGATGAAAGAGGACAGGATTGTGGTGGACAATCTCGTGGACAAGGGAGAATATCTGAGAAAGGTCAGGATTTTCGACGCCTTCTGAATTTTAAACTCGCACTGTAATATCCAAGGGGATGGGATATTTTTTTACAGAGGTTATCCGGGTTTATGCAGTTATGGTAGGTTTTCATCGTACTGCATGAGGGAGGTATGTAGGTCTCACCTCTGCTCCTTGCTATGTGGTTTACCTGATATCTTGTCTTTTCTTCATCGAAATCGGGGGCAGAAGAGTAGAGTGATACAACCTCCTCAGTATCCATGCCCACATTTATGAGGAATGATGTGAGGGCAAATCTGGCAGAGTGAGGAATGTTCTTTCCGGCCTTTATATCTGTGATCAGAGCCTTCATGCATGGAGGGAAGGAGTTGAAGTCCACCTTATCGAATTTTATACTTTTCACTCTTCCCCTCAAACGCCCGAGTTCCTCCTGTATCTCTCTGAGATATGGCAGGATCTTCTCACAATTTCCTGTCCGGATTCTTTTCTCCAGTCTCTCTCTTATCCTCTCCTCAAGTATCCTTATGAGTTCGCTCTTTGTGATCCGAACAAAGCCATCCTTCAACTGCCTCGAGGTAAGTTTCCACCTGTCCTCTCTGATTGATGTGGATGCTTTTATGAAATCTGAAACATGTATACTGATACCGCCGTTTTCAACCATTTTGATACGAAAATCCTTTGCAACAATTTTTACTGTCTCCCATTCATCGTTCTCAAGAATCTTTCGTGCCTTTTTTGCCTCAAAAATTGCAAATCTCCTTCTGAGCCATTCATCCTTGATGCACTCCACAAGTATTCTGGCAAAGAAAAAAGCAAGAATTGACCTCTTCTGTCCTCTTTCCATCTCGATTGAAATTGAATCTCCAAGATAACAGTGTTCCAGGCATTTTCCACACCCTTCACAGAGTTCATAAACTCTTCTTCTGAATTTTTTAATCCCGGTACTCCTGATTTCAAATTCAATTGCGTTGTTTGGACAGTGAGCTATGCATGTGAGCTCCTCACATCTTTCGCATACAAGACCACCTGGAAGCAACTCTTCTTTAACGATGGCATCGATCTCGGATTCAATCTCGGAAAGGGATTTTCCTATTACATCCTTAACTTTTTGCAAACCGTCCTCTCTGCACATCCTGTAGAACAGATCATCGGAAAGTATCATATTCAGGGGCACATTTGCTTTTGAAGCTGAAATATGGGATAAAAAAGGGTATCTGGATACAATTGCGTCAATCATTATTCGGATTCTATTCTTGGGGCAAGAAGATATTCAACTTTCCCCTTGCCACCTGAAATATCAAACTCAAATCTGGCAGGGTAATCGGTTCCGAGATGGATTGTTACAGCCTCACTTCTGGAGATGGGTTTCACAAACTCCTTAAGGTAGTCTATGGAAAACATGCTCCTGGCGTTTGATGGTGTGAAGTCTATGAGTTCAGCTTTCGAAAGGGAAAAGACTATTCTGTCCGTATCTCCTTCCGCCTCGATGTAAAAGTTATCCTCGTCTGTCCTAAGCACAACGTGATCGCTTATCTTCTCTCCCGCCATTATGGCTTTTTTGAAATCCTCACTTTTCATCGTTATTCTTGCAGGGAGATCCAGATTGGGGACTTTAGGCTCTTTCCTGATTGCAGATGGGTCTATCAGATTGTAGCTGTACTTGAGCCCACTGAATCTTATTTCCAGCTTACCTCTATCTTCATCCACCAGAAGCTCAACGGTATCTCCTTTTTTTGCCATTTTCAGAATTTCATAGAGTTTTGAAACATCCACACCTGCCTCAGATTCTGTTGCAGAGAAGGAATCGAATGCATCCTTTTTGAGTTCGAGCGACACCATAGCAACATTTGCGGGATCAACCGCTCTGGATGTCAGGCCATTTTCTGAAATTCTGAATCTGGATTCAGGAACGAGGGTTATTATTGACTCAACTCCCGTCCTTAAAATCTCTGCACTGATTAACGCATCGAGCATTCTTATCTCTCCTTGGAGATTTTCTCTCCTGTCCCCAGTTCATTCATCACAATATATATATCTTTTTTTCATCAGCTGAAATTAATATATGGATTATATCGAGTCCCTCATCTTACACCTCATTCAGCCGTCTCTCTCAACAAAAACTGTTTTTGCTATCCTTTTCTCAATCTCTATTTTCTCATCATTCTCAAAGGACACCATGATGCTGTTCTTCTTCTTCTTTTCAAGAATGAGATTCCTGCCGATAACCAATCCCATATCCTGAACTTCAGGATTGAAAAGGGCGACAATTCTCCCCGAGTTCCCCTCATTCATTTTTGAAAGGAGGGTTATGTTTCCGGTTAAAAATTCCTCTATTCTATCCTCTATGCTCTCCGGAAGATAATGTTCTATTTTACAGCTCAGCTCGTGGGCGACATCCTTCGGTACATTAAGAAATTCGGTCAGAAATCTCTCAAAGATATTATGGGATCTTTTTATTCTTTCAGCGAGCTTCATGCCCTTGTCCGTAAGAACCGCACCTCTGTACGGCTGGTAGTCTATGTACCCTTCCTTTGCCATCTTGATCAGCATTTCCGTCACACTTGCCGGTCTCACTCCCAGAATCTCGGCTATTCTGTTGGTCTTTGCAATTCTGTTCTCCTTCCTCTGGATGTCATATATTGTCTCAATGTACTCCTCCACTCTCTCCATTTTCTCACGTAAACTTGAGGTAAGGAAGCTTTCAAATAAATAATTTTAGTTTTCCCGATAAAATCCAGATTTCTTAAAATGAGAAAAATTAAATAATATCCAGCTTATGCCTGGAACAATGCATCTCGGAGTTCTATCAATCGGGAGGACAGAACGAGAATTGATAGATGAGGTCATTGATAAACTATCATCCTTTTTTACATTTGATGTTGTGTATGCAGGTGCAATAGACCTTCCTACGAGCTCATTCAATCCAGATAGAAAACAGTATTTCTCACCGGCAATATTGAAAACATGCAGATATGAGGCCCTCAAGCTCGGATTTGAAAAAATTCTTGGAATAACTCCAGCCGACATCTACACTTCGAGGGCGAGTTATATCTTCGGGCAGGCGGAATTTTCAGGAAAGGTGGCTCTCGTCTCATATTTCAGGTTAAAGGATCATGACCCCGTGGTTATAGCGGAGAGGTTGATCAAGGAGTCAATACATGAAATCGGGCATACCTTCGGGCTGAGACACTGCAGAAATGCCGAATGTGTGATGTATTTTTCAAAAAGTGTCTCCGATACGGATAGAAAGGACAGCTCTTTCTGCAAAAGGTGTCGGGGACGTCTGGATGGTCACATAAGATGATTCACCGTGATTCAAGCAGATTTAGAAACTCATCTGAAGAAAGCACCTTCAACCCCGGAAGGTATCTCCCGTACACCTGGAAGATGAACCGGTCAATATCCTCCCTGGGTGATGCACAGCAGTCTTCAAGAAGGATCGTGTTGAAGTTCAGGCTGATGGCATCAAAAATAGTGGAGAGAACACACACATGGGTGTTTATCCCCGCCACAGCAAGAGTATCAACCTGAAGTTCCTTGAGAGTTATATCAAGGTCAGTTCGAAAAAAAGCGCTGAATCTCCTTTTTTCAACTATAATGTCCCCTTCTACCGGATCAAGCTCCTTTATAACTTTCACTCCATCAGTCCCTCTTATCGCATGCTTTTCCATAAAATTGAACATCCAGTCATCTTCCACATAGCTATCATTGGCAAAGATTACATGAACTCCCCTTTCCCTGCATCTGTCGATGGTGGCCTTAAGACGGGGGATTACATGGAGATGCCTTTCCCTGAAATACTTTCTGTTCCCCTCAATCATATCCACAATCAAAAGTGCGGGTTTCAGCGGATCACCTCACAAAGAGTTGACAAACTCTTCCATCAGATCTCCCGCCATCTTAAGTTTTTCTATGGGTGTAGCGTAGGAGCATCTTATAAATCCCTCTCCGGACTCTCCAAAAGCACTGCCCGGAACCACAGCAACGTTCTTCTCAAATAGCAACCTCTCTGAAAATTCATCGGAAGTAAGACCGGTCTCTCTTATTGAAGGGAAAACATAAAAAGCTCCCTCAGGCAGTCGGCATGGAAGAAAATCATTCAGCCTTTTCACGAAATACCTCCTCCTCCTGTTGTACTTCTCCCTCATCTCCTCCACATCTTTCAGTCCATTTTTAAGGGCCTCTATCGCTCCTTTCTGGGCAGAAATGGGTGCACACAGCATTGTATACTGATGAATCTTGACCATGGCATTCAGAATCCTTTCAGGGGCAATAGCGTATCCTATCCTGAGCCCCGTCATGGCAAATGCCTTGGAAAATCCATTCAGCACCACGGTTCTCTCTTCCATCCCGTTGAGACCTGCAATGGAAACATGATTCCACTCGTACGTGAGTTCGGCATATATCTCATCAGATATCACAACAAGATCCTTCTCTATCACGGCATCTGCGATCTCTTCCAGCTCTTTTTTTGTATAGGATGTGCCGGTGGGATTGGAGGGATAGCCGATTATGATGGCTTTAGCGTCAACTCCCGATTTAAGGATATCCTCTCCGCTGATTTTAAATCCATTTTCAGGGGATGTGGATATTATCTCGGCCTCTCCATATGTCATGAGGGCAAGGGGTTTGTAGGAAACGTAGCACGGTTCAGGAATTATTATGCGATCTCCGGGATTCAGCAATGATCTTATGGACAGGTCGAGCCCCTCACTCACGCCGGTTGTTATAAGGACATTCTCAGGAGAAGATTCAACACCAAATCTTCTGTAATACTCTGAGATCTCCTCTCTCAGTTCTGGAAGACCCCAGTTTGATGTATAGGATGTGTATCCCTGTTCAAGGGAGTATATTATGGCCTCTCTGATGTGCCATGGCACAGGGAAGTCAGGCTCTCCAACACCAAGAGATATTATATCCTCCCGCCCTGTTATGAGATCGAAGAATTTTCTTATTCCAGATGGTGGTATATCCCGTATCCTTCTGTTCACGTTCTCACCTATGGGCTTACCGCCAGCCTTCTGTCCTGTTCCTCTTCATGGAGAAGTATGCCCTCCTCTTTATACGTTCTGAGAACAAAGTGAGTATTCGTATCCGTTACCTGAGGAAGAGTCGATATCTTTTCTGCAACAAAAAATGCGACTTCCTTCATGTTTTTTCCCTTGACAACAACCTGAAAGTCGTAGTCTCCTGAAACAAGTCTGATTGAGTGGACCTCAGGAAATCTTGCAATTCTCTGTGCTATCTTATCGTACCCGGTCTCCCGGTTCAGATTCACCTTGACATCTATTATTGCATACACGAATTCTTTCCCTGTCTTTTCCCAGTTGATGAGAGTTTTGTACTTCAGTATAACCCCATCTTTCTCAAGCTCTGAAATGATCTTTTTCACTTCCTCGGCGTTTTTCCCTGTAATCTCCGCAAGTTCACCAGCATCCATGCGAGCGTTGTTCTCGAGAATTTCAAGGATTTTTTCCAACTCCATACACCTCTGGTGAAACTGACTCTTCAGAAAATATTTAATGTTTTTCCTATGATCTGATTTTATGGAGAAAGAAGTTATGTAGTTGGGAGGGTAATAGTTGTAACCTAAAAACGGGAGAATTATCGTTCAAATCGCTACTATGATCCGATAACTCCATCTTATGCAAGTCTTTTGTTGAACAATCTGTCTTAATCGTAGTTTGCAAGTGGTATATTCAATTTTCGATTGACTGGTTGAAAGGATAACTAATCAGATTCTTATATCTGTACAACTCAAATAGTTTTAACTTTTAACATACTCCTATGTGGGCTTCCGCCAAGGTTCTATATTATGAATTCCTATTCGACACACTCCTATTCGGTCTTTAAAGACCACTTTAACGAGTCGTTCGGTGAGGAGTTCTCCCCAATCTAAAAATCGGGCTTTAGATTAAGATTAAACCTAAACCTTAGCCCAGTTAGTTACCGGGGTACACTCCTCACCGTAATAAGCTTGATAGCCTATATAAGGATTTTTGTTCTTTAATACTGCATATACGACTGTTAGAAGTTTCCTTGCCGTAGCAACTATTGCCTTCTGTGTTCCTTTTTTGCGTTTAATTCTTTCATAGAATTTCCTGAACCTCTCATCATTTCTTATTGCTACGAAAGCACACTGAACGAGAACCCATCTTAACAGTCGGTTTCCTTCTTTTGTTATCTTTCCTGTTATAGTTTTGTTTCCGGATTGTCTTACTGAAGGAACTAAGCCTGCATAACTACATAATTTCTTGGAATTTGGGAAGCGGTTTATGTTTCCTATTTCTGCATAGATTGGTAAGGCTGAGAAAAATCCTATTCCTGGAATGGTAGTTAATAGCATCGTTTCTTCATTTTCCAGACATTTCTGTCTTACTTCCTTGTCTATTTCCTTAATTTCATTCTCAATTGATGAAAGGATTCTTAGGTAGTGATCTATCCATTTGTTGTTCAGTGAATAAAGAAATTCCCTTCCTTCTGAATTGAAAAGATTACCTTCATATTTTATTCCATTCTTTGCCAAGATGGAATGAATCCTGTTCTTTGTTGAGGTTGAAAGCTTCTTCAGCCTTATCCTTTCCCTTATAATCTCTCTTAGCTCCATTATTTCATCTGGTGGTAAATATGCTGTTGGTAGGAAGTTCGTTCTTGCTAGATCTGCTAAAACTTTGGCATCCACTTTATCTGTTTTCTTCTTTGATTCCGCTATAAGCTTGGTTTTGTATGGATGAGAGAGAAGGACTTGGTTGTTCTTTCTGAGCTTTCTTGCAAGGTTTATGGCTGTAGTGGTTGGTTCCAAGATTATGGTTTTGTTTTCAATCTTTTCAAGGAATTTCTCAAGTTCCTCAGTTCTTACTTTCTCTTCCAGAATTGTTTCTCCGTTCTCCTTCATAACGCATACGAAGGAGAAATTCTTATGTACATCTACACCTACGTATACACGGCTTCCGCCCATCTTATCCCCTCCAATCTCATTTTGGTTGGAGTATTTAAAGGGCGGGAGCCCAACATGTTATCTAAGAAGTTAACTCTCTACTGCCCGTATCAATAAAATTATCCAATGTTGCAATGAGCACATCATACTCTCTTACAGTTGATATTAAAAACATTTTTCAATTTTCAAATGAATATATTAGAATAAGAAGCCCAACTGTGTAAAAGAATGAGACGCCTGAACCTGTCGAATAGCCAAAATTAGTTTTATAGATCCACTCTCCTTTGCAATATCAAATATATTCCTTCATCAGTTCCTTCAACACATCCTTTACATAATTAGTGACGTCCTCCACAGGCTAAAGCCTGTGGCTTCTTGGAATTGAGAGAGAGTGGCCTGATGAATTTCCTCTGTCTCTGAACATAGCTCTTTGTTGTCTCCAAATCAACATCTCCAACGCTCCTGTAAAACTTTCCTGAACTCCAAAAATGTCCTTTGGGATATCTCAGCCTGAACTTAGGTTCTCTTCTAAACAATTCGTG
>WAJW01000185.1 GCA_015523685.1 Archaeoglobaceae archaeon | reverse complement strand
GAGTTTCTTGAGTTGATTTGAGTTGCTTTGGTATTCAGAAATTTTTTAGATGATCTTCTCATAGTACCTCTGGATTGCCCTTCTAACCCTCTCAGCAGGCAGAAAATACATGAGCTCTTCCCACCAGTCCATCAGCAAGTCCTCTCCAAACTCAAGTTGTATCTGGTCTAAATTGAGGTAGTGCATACCCTGCATTTTCCCTATTGCTGTTCTCAGAGCTATCTTCTTGCATCAATTGCTATCGCATGATCTCCTCTCTTTCCTGTTTTAATGCTCGCTCTGAACCTGTAATCTCTCATTTCCGCCTGTGAATCCATACATTTACCTCCATATCTGTGATTTCTTCCAGTTTGACACATTTTTAATAGGCATATGTTTTTTTAACACCCTTTGGAAACTCTCACCACCGCAAGTAGAAAAGCATTAGTTAGAGTAGTTAAAAGTTAATTAGTGTTATGAAAGTAATAATCAATTTCAGAGATTATGAAAGTATTAAAAGAGTTGGACAAAAAATATCTTTCCAGCATCGGGTATAAAGAAAAATTGATCTTCTGGCTTAATTCGCTAACTTTAAGGGAATAAATTCTTAAACGGATGGCAGGAATTAGGCAGTAATTATCCACAAATCCTCCATCTCATCATTTCATCGCACCGTCATGCCTGAGATCTCTACCGGCTTTATTTACCCGGAGAATCTCTTCCCGGAATTCATACCCGTATGGTTTATATCTGATTATAACTGGCTTACCTGTACACGGATCTGAAAACCCGTCGATTGATCTGAATGAGAGTTATTATCTGCAGTTACCTCCCTTTATCAATTTTGGCAAAGGTCATGGCATCATCTGGTTCAGATCCCGGCCCTCATATTTCAGGATACAGGGAATTTGTATGGAGTTCACATAACCGCATCCCTGAACCATTAATTTCAAACAAAATTTTATTATACGATTTGGTCCATTTTAATTAACCGCCATGAGCTATTCCAATCCGGTATATCTGGGTCTCGGAACATCTCTTCTCGGCATGTCCTTTTTAACGATGAGCATGATACTCGAAGATGAAGAGGTCAGAAGGTTCATAAACACTCAGTTAAATATCGCCAGAATGCACGCAGCCTTACTCGTTCTCATCACTCTGTATATGTACGTGATTGGAATCGTTCATTCCATTTTCAGAAATGACATAAGCAGAGAATTCATGATACTGGGTGTTGGGCTTGTCTGGACGGGTTTTTTCATAGTTGAGCTGAGTTCAATCGTTACCCTTCATCGTGCAGGGTTCAGACCCAGGGTTTCGAAAAAACTTCTGGACATGGCTGTGTATTTCGCCATCTTCTGGCTGATCATGGAGAGAATTGATCTGGATTGGATTGTTGTTCAGGCTGTTACAACCATATTTATGGTGGTCACATTTTACTTTCTTTTAATGCTGAAAAGATACATGAAGATAGTTGCAGTTCTCCCGGAACCAATGGATCTGTATCTTCCTGCGCTGGGTCTGAGAGTGATCACTGCTATTGCCGGTTTGAGTATGGCAACATACGGGCATTCTGAAGGAGCATTCAAAGGGCTCATAGCCCTTGCCTATCTAATTCTTGCAATAATCTTCTGGCATTCTGCCATGGAAATGGAGAGAATCGTGAGAATCGAAAAATCCTTTTAGTATTTCAAAGAAATAAACTCTGAATTTCACTTCCACTCCTGATCCAGATGGAAGAGGAATTCTGACACAGTGGGAAAATCGGATTTTATGATGAAACAGGCCAGAGGCGATTTATACCTGATTTTGCAAATGTGCGAAAGGTTAAAAGCCCGTTTCCTGTCATATGAACCTCATGCACCTCTCTGTGATTTCAGATATCTTCCCGCTCTCTCCAGTATGGATGAAAGACCTTCCCTGAATATCAGGATCAGGACGACAAGCAGAACCCCGAAAAACGTCATTGTCAGCTGACCAAGACCCCTCGTGAATTCCTGAATCAGAATAATAACGATCGAGCCTATTATCGGTCCAGAGAGGGTGCCAAATCCCCCGAGAATTAGCATGAGGAATATGGTTATGTCCATGGAAGGGGAGAAAATCCCGGGAGATGACATCCCCAGGAAATATGCGTAAAGACCGCCATTGAGGCCGAGGATCGCGGACCCGATGCTCGCTGCCATAACGTTGTACTTTGTCACATCTATTCCAATGGCCTCGGATGACACACTGTCGCTTCTCATCGCTCTTAGCCCTATTCCAAGTTTTGAACGAACGAGAATGAAGTAGATGAAGGCCGAAAAGGCTGAGAATACCAGAATTGTATAGAAACTTGCAAGTCTTCTGTCAATAAAACTCTCCAGTGGCCATCTGAGGGAGGGCATCAGAAGGCCGGTTTCACCCATCGTAAGCTCTCTCAGCCCGAGCACCGCATTCTCGAATATCAGTGTGAATGCGAGGGTTACTATTGCCACAAATATGACTCCCAGCCCTCGAGAAACGGAAACATAGCTCAGCAATGCCCCAACTGCCGTGGATACGAGTATGCCGGCCAGAAGGGTGATCCATGGGTCTATTCCCAGATGTATTGATATTATCCCTGAAGTATATGCACCCATGCCTGAAAGGGCACTCATACACAGGAATAGCTGTCTGCTCTCCCCGAAGATGATGTTTGCTGCGTATGTGAATGAAATGAAAACCGCTATGTTTGTGAGAACCCTTAGCTGATAGGGATTTTTTATAACAACGGGCAGGATACCGAGAACGATGAACATGGCAAAGGGGAGGTAACCCGAAAGCTCTGTTCTGAATGTGTTTGTCTTCATATCACACACTCCTGGCAAACAGACCTGTTGGTTTAAAGAGTACAACCGTGATTACCACGCCGAGCAGGATTATGAGGGCAAGATATGTTCCAACATAATACCCCACGAAAGAGTTGACAATGCCGAGGAGAACACCTGATATTATGGCACCGTAAACGCTTCTGACTCCCCCAACCACGCTTACGATCAGGGCAAGGGAAGTCAGTTCAAGTCCGGAGCCGGGGTCCACAGATGAGCTCAGACCCTGAGCAACGCTCGCAAGCCCCGCCATAATACCTCCGAGGAAGAAGACAAGTGTTCTGATGTTCTCAACGTTTATCCCGCAAAGCCTTGCTCCGGTCTGGTTCTGCAGTATGGCTCTGATCGCCCTCCCGGTCATCGTTCGCCCCAGGAAATAAAGGAGCAGTAAAAGTGAGATGATGGCCACAAGTCCTGCAATCATACTCGATGCCCTGAATTTGAGTCCAAGAACCGTTATGGTTTCTATGGGAATTCCGATGGAAAAGTAAAGCCCGGGAAAGAAATACGATATAACCCCGTCAATTGCAGAAGCGAGACCGAGGGTCAGAAACAGACCCACGAGAATCTCAATTTCCCCGGTTAGTCTGTAAACCGGTCTCAAAAGCGTTCTGTCAAGAACTGCCCACACACCGCCTGATGTAAGGATTCCGAGAATTATGGCAAAAAGAGGGTTGAAACCCATGCCCATCAGCAATCCTGCGATTATTCCTGTGATGATCACGAATTCACCGTGGGCAAGATTCAGCACACCTCCGAGACCGAATATCAGTACCATGCCTATAGCAAGAAGTGATAACTGCAATCCAAACAGAATTCCATCCACAATGATTTCAATCATTCTCTCACTCCGAAATAGGCTGATTTTATAAGGCCGTCTTCAGAGAGTTCCGATGGTTCTCCCTCAGCCACTATTCTCCCGTTCTCCAGCACGTAGATTCTGTCAGCTATCTCAAATGCCTGGTGTACGTTCTGTTCTGCTATCAGAAGTGAAAGCCTTGAGGTGAGTTCCTTGAGTTTTTCATATATTGTTATTGTCGCAATGGGTGACAGGCCCGTCGAGGGCTCGTCCAGTAAAATCAGATCGGGAGAGGACATCAGGGCCCTTGCGATTGCAAGCATCTGCTGTTCTCCACCACTGAGGGTTCCGGCTGGCTGATCTCTCCTCTCCTCAAGTCGTGGAAAAAACTCGTAAATCTGTTCGAGCGATCTTGTCATGTTTTTCCTTGCTCTTCTTGTGTAGGCTCCAAGTTCAAGGTTCTCCTCAACTGTCAGCTCGGGAAAGAGCTCTCTCTCGCTTGGTACGAACGTCAGACCCATGTCCACTCTGGTATGGGGCTTGAAGCTGTTGATTTCCCTGTCATTGAATCTTCTCTCTCCCCTGGATGGAATTACGAGTCCGGAGATGGCTTTAAGGAGGGTTGTCTTCCCCGCTCCATTGGGGCCGATGATAGAAACAACCTCGTTCTTTCTGACCTCAATGTTGACACCCCAGAGTATGTTCAATCCCCTGTAGCCCGCATACAGATCATTTACCGATAGTATCTTTTCCAATCAATTGCCCCCTTTCATCCACCAAGATATGCCTCAATAACCTTCTTATCCTTCACGATCTCCTCGGGTTTTCCTTCGGCGATTTTTGTTCCGTGATCAAGCACGACAATCCTGTCAGCCAGCTTCATTATGGCATGCATCACGTGCTCAACCCAGAGGATGGTTATGCCAAGATCATCCCTTATCTTTTTGAAGAGGTTGAGTGCATCTTCTATCTCTCCTATGTTCAATCCGGCCATGTATTCATCCACAAGTATCAGTCTTGGATTGGTTGCAAGAGCTCTTGCCATCTCAAGTCTTCTCTTATCCTGAAGTGTTATCTCATCCGGAGTCGCCTGAGGATCGGATATCCCGACAAACTCCAGAAGTTCCATAGCCCTCTCTTCAGCCTCACCTCTGTCCCTCACATCGTTGAAAAGCAGTGCTGTAACAACGTTCTCAATACAGCTCATTTCAAAAAAAGGACGGGGGATCTGGAAAACCCTTCCGATCCCGAGTCTGCAGATAACGTGGGGTTTTTTACCACTTATGATCCTGCCTTCAAATTCCACCTTACCCTTTGTAGGTTTGAGCACCCCGTTGATTAAATTGAGCAGGGTTGTCTTCCCCGCTCCATTGGGGCCGATAAGACCCACTATCTCTCCGCTGAAAACCTCTATGTTCACGCCTTTGAGGGCGGTAAACCCTCCAAATGATTTCCATATGTCGGTGCATTTAAGCAGTGCTTCCATGCGGTAAAGACTCCAGTGTCCTCACATTTATCAGTTACGCTGACGGTTCGGGTGGAGTTAATGGTGGCGTTATGAATTCCACCTGGAAGTGGGTCAGGGCACTCGGGTAGAATGAAGGCCCTCCTTTTGCAAATGAAACTATGACCTCTCTCGCCTCCTTCAGGTCTCCCCACTCTGTGTATGAAAGCGGGTATGCGAACGGATCCATTTTGAATGAGCCTGTTCTTATTGCGGTTGCAACATCCTTGGGATCGCTTGAATTTGCCCGTTTGATTGCATCTGCTATCTGATATGCGTTGACGTATCCTGTAACTCCCGCAAAGTCAAGGTCTTCATTGTACTTTGCCACGAATTTTTTGCCAAGCTCCGTAAATGCTGGATGCTCATAGTTGACTGGAGATATATCCAGAACACCCTGGGTCAGTTTTTCACCGATAGCAGACTCCCATATCTTCTTTGAGAAATTAGGCCCTATATATTTCGCGTTTAGTCCAAGCTCCATGCCCTGCTTTACTATCTTTGCCGTTCCCGGTGGATGGGATGTTGCAATGATGAATTCAGGATTGAATTCCTGGAGTTTTCTCAGGTAGGAGGTGAAATCTGTCTCTTTGACCGGTGCAACCTCCATATGCACTTCCACACCCTCCAGAGGAACGATGTATTTGTTTATCGCCTTTTCACATGCATGACCCCATGCATAATCGGCAATCACCGCTCCGACTCTCTTGAATCCCTGATTCTTGATGAATTCTGCAAACGCCTGCATTAGAGCAGGAGCGGGAGAAAGAGCAGTTCTGAAGGTATACCTGCTGTTTTTTGTAAGTATTGCATCGCTTCCAGCCATATGGAGGAATAATGGAACCTTAACTTCCTCGGCCTTCTTGCCAGTTGCAAGACCCACACCGCTTGAGACAATTCCGGTTATTGCAACCACACCCTCCTGATATGCCAGCTCTTCAACAGTTGTTGCTGCCTCACTCGGGTTGTTCTTTGTATCCCTTTCAACCACCTCAAGTTTGGTTCCAAGCACACCTCCCGCGGAATTGATCTCTTCAACCGCCATTTTGAGCCCTTTAAGATGGGGATCACCCCACGACGCAAAAGGACCGCTCAACGGCTCAAGAGCTCCTATCTTTATGGGTTTTTTCGGTGCGGTTGGGGTAGGCTTGGGTGTCTCTCCCGGAGTTGGAGTAGGCGTGGGTTTTTTCTCCGCACATCCAAGCAGTGAGCTTCCAATAATCAGAGAACCTCCCACAGCAACACCCTTTACAAAATCCCTCCTTGTTACAGGTTTTTTCAACATCTCAATCACTCCATCTCAATTTATTATTGTAAATGATTGACAAAGATATTAAAATAATTTTCGAATTAAAGATTGTATTAAAGATTGTTTTACAGTGATAGAATTATTTTTTCCGTCTTTCCATAATTATCTGGGCCATTATGCTGACGGCTATTTCCGGTGGTGTTTCAGATCCTATATCGAGCCCAACCGGAGCTCTGACCCTCCTTAGCAAATCTTCAGGGATGCCCTCCTCTCTCAGCCTCCTGAAAATCAGGTTGACCTTTCTTCTGCTCCCTATCATACTTATATACACTGCATTTGAATTGATAACTCTTTTCAGGACTTCTTTATCAATTTCATGACCTCTCGTCTGTATGACAATGTATGTATTGCCATCCAGTGTGAGACTATCGGTCACCTCCCCATAATCGCCTGCAATAACCCTTTCAGCTTCGGGAAACCTCTCCCTGTTCGCATATTCGGGCCTGTCGTCAATCACCGTGATGGAAAAGCCATTCAGGGAGGCAATTTTTGAAAGATAATAACTGACATGCCCTCCCCCAAAAAGGACAAGCATGGGCTTTCTGGATATATACTCAATGAATGCGGAAAATTCATTTTTAAAAAATCTGCTCTTCCCTTCAATTGCAGTTTGCTCACACAACTCCTTAATTCTTTCTTTGATACCTTCGGGAATACCCAGATCCTCTCCAGTACTCCCGGTGTGGAGATAAACTCCCTCAAAGGGAGAGATCACAAATCCCATACAGACATCAGTACCCTGTTTTGAGAATCTGATGGCCTTCTCCATCAGTCTATAATCCGGATTTTCAGGAAGGAAAGGTTTGATGAACAACTTCACCTCCCCTCCGCATATGAGATCCACATTTCCATCTTCTCTGAGAACGAACTGGATGACCTCCGAACTGCCATTCTCAAGGCATGAAACTGCCCTCTCTTTTGCCCTTGCCTCCAGAACCCCTCCACCAACCGTGCCAATTGAATCATCAAAGGTTACAGCCATCCTTGAATCCATTGAAACGGGTCCTGAGCCCCTCTTTTCAATCACAGCTACAAGTGCAAACGGTATTTTTTTATCCACAAATCTCTCAAGCTCCTGGTATATCATTACGGGAGAGAGTTTATATTGATGGGATATTTAACTCTTGTTCAATGATCGGGGATATAAGAGTCCTGATAAAGGGTGGTGGAGATCTGGGAACGGGGGTTGCGTGGAGGCTTGCAAGAGCGGGTTTCAGGGTGTGTATTACAGAAGCCCCGTATCCAACCTCCATTCGCAGAGAGGTATCCTTCAGTGAAGCGATTTACGATGGGATGAAGGAGGTGGAGGGGATTACTGCATATCGTGTTTCGGAAGTGAGTGAATTCAGGAATGTGTGGGAGAGGGGTGGTATTCCCGTAATTGCCGATCCTTCCGGAAGTACTGTAAAAATTCTGAATCCTGAAGTGGTGGTTGATGCTATAATGGCAAAGAGGAACACGGGAACAGCAATAAACGATGCTCCCGTTGTGATTGCTCTTGGACCGGGTTTCAGAGCGGGAAAGGATGTCCATGCTGTGATAGAAACCAACAGGGGTCATAATCTCGGGAGGGTGATTCTTGAAGGCTCGGCAGAGGAGAACACGGGTATTCCGGGTAATATCGGAGGATACACAGTTGAAAGAGTGCTCAGAGCTCCAGCAGATGGAATCTTCAGATCTGAAAGAAAAATAGGGGATCATGTGAAGAAGGGAGATGTTGTCGGCAGGGTTTCCGGAATTGATGTCGTATCAGAGATTGATGGAGTCTTGAGAGGTCTGATCAGACCGGGAATCAGGGTGAGAAGGGGGATGAAGATCGGTGATGTCGATCCGAGAGGCAACAGGGAGTACTGTTTCACCATCTCCGATAAATCAAGGGCGGTTGCGGGAGGCGTCCTTGAGGCCGTGATGTATCTGGGGAGAGGGGCAGGAATCCTGTACTGAAATCATATCCTGAACAGGCTGTACGCCCTCTCCAGCTGTTCTCTCGTATCTATATCGTAAATCACACCCGGATCATTGCAGTCAAATCTTCTCACCTTTTCTGAATGTCTGTCCACTATATCTCTTCCTCCCCTGTCACCTGTTATACTGAAAAATTCTGGAATCAATTCTGGAGGAAATATCCTCGGATGTCCGGGAGCACCGTTGTAGCGGGGGATCAAAATTTTATCAGGACTGCTGGAGAATGCATCAATCAGATTCTTAATTGTCTCCGGTCTTACAAAGGGTATGTCGGCGAGATGGATGAGTATCCCCTCACTCCAGTCAACTGATTTTAAACCTGATTTGAGACTTTCACTCAGCGATACCCCTCCAGGAACTGTTCTGAAACCCATCTTTGTGGATATATCCGAGATTGCAGGGTTGTGTGTTACAACGACTCCTTTTACTCCTGTTTTCAAAAATGAATTGAGGCATATCTCTATGAGAGGTCTTCCACGAAATCTTTCAAGAAGCTTCACACCGCCGAATCGTTCTGATTTCCCGGAGGCAAGTATGACCGCCCTGATCATCTGTTCCTTAGCTCTCTCCTTTTTATCTTTCCCGTTGGGGTTTTGGGTAATTCCTTTAAAAACTCGATCTGTCTCGGATATTTATATGGAGCGAGCTTCGATTTAGCAAAGTTTTTCAGCTCTTCTTTCAGTGATTCTTCCGGGGCAACTTCATCTTTAAGAACAACAAACGCCTTGGGAACCTGACCCCTCTTCTCGTCCTTAACTCCCGTAACAGCAACTTCCTTAACCGCTGGATGTTCAAGCAGGATATTCTCCACTTCCTGGGATGTGATTCTGTATCCCGAAGATATTATGACATCGTCCACCCTTGCAACGTAGTATATGTGGCCATCCTCATCCATCCATGCCAGATCACCGGTATATGTCCATCCACGTTTCACGTACTTTTTCTGTTCTTCATTTCTCTTCCAGTATCTTGCGCCTGTGGGACCTCTCACAAACATGTACCCGATCTCTCCTCTCTTCACCTCTCTCATATTATCGTCCATTATTCTCACTTCATAACCCGGAACAGGTCTGCCACATGATCCCTCCTTTATTTCATCCACCCTGTTCGAGATGAAACTCGCGAGGATTTCCGAGGTTCCCATGTTTTCGACTATGGGCACATTGAATCTCTCCATCCATTTTCTCAGGATTGCAGGAGGGAGTTTCTCTCCGGCACTCGAAACTGCTCTCAGACTCTCAAGGCTGTGCTCATCCGTTTCATTCTGGAGGATTAGATTGATGGCTGTTGGAACGGTAAAAAATATAGTTGCCTGATAATCCTCTATGATGTCAAGGGTTCTGTCGGGGTGGAATTCTTCCATGGGGGCGGTCGAAGCTCCAGCCCGGAGAGGGTAAACGATGAGTCCGGCAAAACAGTAGGCAAAGGCCATTGATGGGTGTCCCGTGAATATGTCCCTTTCATCGGGAGAAAAGGCATATCTGCTGAAGGTGTCTGCAGCACTCAGTATTGATTCATGGGTATGTATCACACCCTTTGGAGTTCCGGTTGTTCCCGAGGTGTAGAGCATCAGGGCAATATCATCCCTCTCCGTTGAAACCGCCCTGGTTTTTTCACCTCTCAGGTCTTTCAGAGACGAGTGTCTTTCTGATTCAGGAAATTGGATTATTTCTCTGAATTCGTAATCGATTCTTTCAATCTCCCTCTCCAGACCGCTCTGAACAATGGCCATTTTCGGCTCACAGTCCTTTGCTATTTTTTCAAGCTCACCCTCTCTGAGGAGATGCATCGTTGGTACAGCTATAGCCCCACATCTCATTACCGCCAGAATGGATATGAGGGTTTCAGGGCGATTCATCCCCCTGATAAGGACCCTATCTCCTTCCCCTATTCCAGCGTCAATTAATCCCCCGGAAATCCGTGAAATCTCATTCTGCAGTTCCCTGTAGGTTATTACTCCCTCATCCGATATGACCGCAGGTTTATCACCCAGACCCCTCTCCACATTTCTGTCAACCAGTTCATTGCATACATTTATTTGAGGAGGATACTGAATTTCAGGAAGGGGAAAAACGAGGGTAGGCTGAAGTTCGTAGGGTATGAAAGAGTCTATTTTCATCTCATCCACCTCTGAGAGTTTCGAGCCCCCTCTTAACGAGAGTTTTTGCAATTTTAACCTTGTATTTATTCTTTTTGAGGGGTTTCGCCCCTTCAACAGCCAGTTCCGAGGCTTTTGTAATCGCTGTGTCCGTCAGAGTATTTCCTTTCAGAAACTCCTCCGAATTTATTGCCCTGTATGGTGTGCCATACACACTGCCCAGAATTATGGATGCATCTTCAATCTCATTCCCATCAAAGTCAATCCTTATACCCGTGCTGACAAGGGCAAAGTCAATTGATCCCCTTAGTCTGAACTTCATAAAGATGGCTTTCGAATTCTCTCTCCTTTCCAGATAAATTCGGGTTATTATTTCCCCTTTTTTTAATGAGAGTTCTCCTGGGCCTTCATAGAGCTCCTCTAAAGGAATTGTGTCATTTCTGCCCGCTATCTCAAGGACGGCTCCATGGGCAATGAGTATTGTTGCCATATCTGAAGGGTTTACAGCAAAGCATTTTTTCCCTCCAAAAATGGAGTGCCATCTACTCTCTCCTCCAATGGCAAAGCATTTCTTGCCTCCATTTTTATGGCACGGATAACCGAGCCTGTAGTACGGGCATCTCAGATTCTGGCATAAATTTCCCCCTATGGTTCCCAGATTCCGGATCTGAGGTGAGGCAACATTCCTTGCGGTTGTCGCTATTGAGTTGAAATGTTCCCTGATTACACCGTTCTCAGCAATTTCTGTAAGGGTTACCGCTGAACCGATTGAAAGTCTCTCTCCATCAAATTCAATTCCGTGAGTTTCAGGAATATTTTTCAGGCTAACAACCTTCCCGGGTTTTATAAGAGCATCCTTGAACATCGGAACGAGATCCGTGCCTCCTCCAATGGGTATGGAATCCTCCTCTGAGAGGAGATCAACCGCCTCCCTGATACTTGAAGGCCTGAAGTATTCAAACTCGAATGGTATGATCATTCTCTCCCCTCCAGGGCATCAAGAATATCTGAAGGTAGAATCGGGAGTTTTCTGAAACGAACTCCGGTTGCATCGTAGATTGCGTTGGCTATCGCTGAAACAACACCCGCAATAACTCCCTCTCCAACCTCTTTTCCACCGAAAGGACCGTTGGGGTCGTGTGTCTCGATGTGTATGGTCTTCATTTCGGGTACGTCAATGGAGGTGGGCATGAGATAGTCCAGAAAGTTGGGATTGAGGATTGTACCCTTTTCCTCGATAACCTCCTCAAAAAGTACCTGACCCATTCCCATGTAGCCCTGCCCTTCCGCCTGCCCCTCAACGAGTACGGGATTGATGGGATATCCACAGTCGTGGGCGTTTATTATTCTGACCACCTTAACCACTCCCGTCTCAAAATCCACCTCAACTTCCGCAAAGGTCGCGGAGAAGGAATATGCCCCGGTGAACCTGCCTTTACCGGTGGTAAGGCTCGGATACCAGTACGCTCCTTCGACAGGAGTTGCATGACCAACTCCGACAATCTGCTGACCTCTGTTTCTGTGAATTGCGTACTTTACCACCTTTTCATGAGGTATCCTCTTCGAAGGGTTGTCAGCGGAATATATCACATTGTCTTCCGCCTGAAGCTCGTCTCTGCTAACTCCCAGCAATTCTGCAGCGTACTCGAACAGTTTATTTCTTGCATCAATGGCTGCGAGCTGTACCGCCCTTCCATTCACGAATGTGCCTCCGCTCAACCAGTTATCAAGGGCGATGGGGCAGAGTTCGGAATCTCCTGAGAGAATGCTCACCCTCTCCATGTCGATTCCCAGCTCTTCAGCAACAATCTGGCACATCATGGTATCGGAACCCTGTCCAAATTCTATCGCTCCCGTAAAAACAGTGGCTCCTCCATCATCATGAAGGAGAACAACTCCTGTTGCACCGAACGGATAGAACTGGGCACCGCTGAACATGCTCGTCAGTCCGATTCCGACTCCTCTTCCTTTCCCCCTGTGTTTCCCGTACTTCTGGAGGAATTTGCCATCTTCAACCGCTCTTGTGAGGGCCTCCTTAAGACCACAGCTATTAAGCACGTCGCCATTGGGCAGAACATCTCCCCTTTCCCTTGCATTTATCATCCTGATTTCATAGGGATCAAGTCCTGCCTCTTCTGCGATTTCATCGATCTGCTGTTCAACAGCAAACCTTGCCTGAGGCGCTCCATGCCCCCTCATCGCCACTCTGACAGGATTGTTTGTGTAAACAGCATAACCCGTATACCTCAGATTTGGAATTCTGTATATCGGAATTGAAAAAGCGTGGGCGAGATAGACAACCACCGGTCCGGTACCTCTGTAAGCTCCGGTGTCATCGATTGCTTTAATATCCATAGCGGTTATCCTTCCATCCTTTTTTACACCGGTCTTAATGTAGAAAATCATCGGATGTCTAAGCCTGGTTGCCTGAAACACCTCCCGCCGTGTGAGAACTATCTTAACGGGTCTGCCGGTCAATCTGGAGAGGTGGCTTGCTATGTATTCATAATCAAAAAGGTCAATCTTCCCTCCGAAGGCACCTCCCACAAATGCGGGACGAACCCTGACATGACTCTCAGGAAGCCCCATTGTTCTGGCAAGCCAGTATCTTTTCATATACGGACCCATATGGGATAGCCAGACATCCAGCCTCCCCTCGGAGTATCTTGCAACCGCTCCATGGGGTTCGAGAGCCCCATGTGCGGTTACATTCGTCTCAAATCGCCCCTCTTTTACATGATCGGCATTGCCAAAACCCTCCTCCACATCTCCTATTTCAAGTTTGAGGGTGCTTGCGATGTTCCTCTCGACTTTCTGGGGTGTGCTATCCCTCTCCACGCCCCACTCCTGCCAGAAAGATCGACCGGAAGGATATATGACGTCATGGATTGCCGGGGCCTCGGGTTTCATGGCCTCTTCTGGATGAAAAACAGCTTTAAGAGGCTCATATTCCACCTCTATGAGGTTAATGGCCTTAACCGCAACCTTTTCTGAAGTCGCTGCAACCGCAGCAACGGCCTCACCAACATATCTCACCCTGTCCTCTGCGAGAGGAGGCATGTCCGCAGGCATATGGGGTGTTTCCACAAATCCAAAGCGGACACCTTCTGTATCCTTTCCTGTTATAATCGCCTTCACTCCCGGAAGTCTTTCTGCCTTTGAGGTATCTATGCTTTTTATGATGGCATGGGGATGGGGGCTTCTCAGGATTTTTCCGTGAAGCATCCCGGGAAGATCCACATCCACGGTATAAACGGCTCTTCCTGTTACCTTCTTGTAACCATCCACTCTTCTGACAGGTTTGCCCACATACCTGTATTCTGTCTTTTTTTTCCTGAGAATTTCCTGCAAGCATTATCACCTCATGGAGTACTTATCTACAGCCGATTTAATCGCAGAAATTATCCTTACATATCCCGTGCATCTGCACAGATTACCCGATATTGCCTCCCGGATTTCTTCCTCTGAAGGATCTGGATTATTTTCAATAAGGTATTTTGCTGATATTATCATCCCGGGTGTACAGAAACCACACTGCACCGCTCCATGTTCTATGAATTCCTCCTGAATGGGGTTTAGCTGGCCGTCCCTCTCCACCCCCTCTATCGTTATTATCTCTTTTCCATCCGCTTCCACTGCAAGAAGAAGACAGGAGTTAACCGGTCTGCCATCCACAAGAACTGTGCAGGCTCCGCACTCTCCCTTACTGCAACCCTCCTTTACACCCTTTAAACCAAGTCTGTCTCTGAGAACCTCGAGAAGTGTCATCTCACTTCCCACGGTAAGGTGATGTCTCTCACCATTGACAACAATCTCTACAGAATGCTCTTTCATCATGATAAATTATCATTTGACCTTAAAAGGTTTTACGATTTATAAACAATATAATTCCCCCGGTTTTCCCGACTTCATTTCACATATCCCTACTCCAGACATGGAAATTTTGAGGCAGTGTTATAAACCACCTCCGCCATATCGGGGATGGTAACATATGAAGCTCATCCTGGATAGAATGCTCGGAAAGATGAGAGTATGGCTGAGGTTATGTGGATATGATACCCTGTATATCGGGGAGCTTGATGTGGACATGGATGAGGATGAATTTCTTCTGATGAGGTTAAAGGAGAGGGTACTGGTTACGAGGGATAGAGAACTCTACAGAAAATCAATCAGGAGGGGAAGAGAAGCGGTATTGATTGAAGGTAATGACCTCAGATCCCAGCTCGTGGAGTTGAAGGAAAAATTGAGCCTGACTTTCGAACCCGTAATGCAGAGGTGCAGTCTCTGCAATTCTCTGCTGAGAAAACCTTCAAAAGAAGAAGCTGTCAATGTTATCAGGAGAGAAAATTTTCCTGATGGGGTTATGGATCTGGACCTCTTTTACTGTGAAAAATGTGACAAACTTTACTGGAGGGGAAGCCACTGGGACAATATTCTTGAATTCATTTCAGGGCTCAATTCCCGCTAACTCTTTCAACTTTTCCCCCGGATTCTTTGCCCTGATAACCCCTGATGCAAGGAGGACACCTTCTGCTCCCAGTTCCAGTGCACTGGTGAGGTCTTCGTATCTGCTTATCCCCGCCCCACACAGAACTCTGACCGATGGATTAACATCTTTCACCGCCCTTACCGAACCCTCAACGATCTCCGGTTCTGCTTTTGAAACCGGAATGCCGGATCCGATCAGTTCAGGGGGCTCTATGGCAACAAAATCCGGTCTGAGGGCTGAGGCAGATCTGCTTGTTGATATGTTGTTTGTGCATACCACGGAAATGAGTTCAAGTTCCCTGAATCTGGAGATTATGAATTCTATGTCTGCAAGGGTAAGCCTTCTCTCTGAATGATTTATCAGGCTCCCTTTCAGTCCGGCAGACCCGATCATTTCGGGGGGTATACGGCCCGTGTGGCTACCATAGGATATCGCATCTGTATGCTGGGCCAGAACCGGAATCCCATTCTCTGAAATCTTAAGTGCGTAAAGAAGAGGTGGTGCAAGATAGACTTCAGCGATGCCACTCTCGTTTATCTCCCTTGCGGATTCAACGATCTCTTCCATTCTTAGAATGCCCTCTCTGTAAGCCTTAAAATTAAGAATTATAACCGGTTTCATGGAGAAGGCCTCAGAAATCCGTCATTATTCTGAACTGATCAACATCCTCCTTTTTCATCGCTTTGAGGAACTGTCTTGCAGATCCCTCCACGTCCTTTGCATTTGTTATGGCTCTACCGACAACCAGTATGTCTGCTCCAGCTGAAATTGCCTCCTGGACATTTTCAGGCCTGATTCCTCCAGCAACTGCCACCAGAATTCCTCCAACCTTTTCCTTGATCTCCTTTATGCTCTCCCAGGCCTGTGAAACCTCTCCCTCGAGGTCGATTGCCCTGTGTATCTCCACAACATCCGGCATTGACGAGAATGAGGTTAGCCTCTTAAGGGGGTCCGGAACGTTGAGCATATCCACAACTGAGTAGATTCCCGTTTTTCTTGCCTCTGAAATGGCCTTCTCTATGGTAGGTCTTGGAGCCAGTCCCGAGATCACCACCGCGCTTGCAGTTGCATCAGCCGCCATCCTTGCCTCGAGATTACCTGTATCGAGTGTTTTAAGATCTGCGACGATGAACGCATTCGGTTTTATCTCCCTTATTCTCCTTATAACCTCAACACCATATCTTTTGATAAGAGGAGTACCCGCTTCGAGGATCAGATGGTCGTTGTCAGGAAGCTGGGAAACCACACTCAGGGTCTTTTTCAGATCGGGGAAATCGAGGGCAACCTGGAGATAGGGAGGGTCCCAGAGCTTTACAAGCTTGTTGCCAACCATGGGATGACCGAATCTGTCTTTCTCGTAAAGCATTGTATCCACATCTGGAAATCCATCCATCGCTCTCTGAATGGCGAGTTTTGTAGCTCCGTAGTTGTAATGATATATACGCTCTCTGTCCTTTGCTGATGGATGTATGAACACACTGACGATAACAACGTAATCCTCTGCTTCTTCCCTCGGGATCACCCCCTCTTCTACAGCATCTGCAACCGCCTTTGCAACCGCCGCCTGAGCAGGCCCGAAAATGAGCTCTGCCTGTTCCATGGATTTAACCGTGACCTTGGGGACTATAACCGCAGGTGGTTTTGTGATAAGATTCGGTCTTATTACTGCAAGCAGGGGGGTATGGCCCGCGGAAAGCTGGGCCAGAGCATTTGTAAATGCAGTTCCAGCAGGTCCATCTCTTTTTCCAATTATCAGATCCACATGAGCAACTTCATTACCCTCACCGATGAGAGCCTCGCCAACTCTGAACAAATTAACACCTCACAATTCTGAGAGAGGGTATATAATTAAAACTTTTCCATGTTTCTCAGAATGAGGTAGGATGCTCAGGGAATCAGAGGGCTTGAATTCGATCTGTAAACTCAACTCTGTTCCTCGTGCAGATAACGGATTTCTGTAAGCTGAATTTACAGAAGAATATATCTGTGATCTTCATCAATCATTTAATCTTTCCGGGTTGAAGAGATGAAAGTTCTGGCCATTATTTTAAGAAATCCCAGATCTTACGTGTTTGAATGGATGTTTTAGCGATGTATCTGCACGTTATCAGGCTGTTTCACCTGAATTGTATTCATATGTCCCGTGTCCGGATAAAAATCTCTGAAGATATAAACCCTGTATCCACAAACGTGATATGCAGGTTTCAAACCCGTCCCAATGCAATATACCCTGTATGCCACACCCCTGTTGAAGGTCTTGAGCCAATTCTTTTGAACTCCATGTCTATTCTCAGGAGCTCGAAGCATTCGATATCGAGAAATCCATGCTGTTCCATTTTTCTTACAACGTCCCTCGCATGTTCAACGTAAGGATTGTAGATCGCCAGACATCCACCGGGGTTTAGCAGGTCTTTTGAATGCTCCACGAAATCCCTGTCATCTTTCATATCAAGGGTTATCAGATCAAACTTAATCTTGAAGCCCCTGTGAACCTCCAGAAGATCACCGCATATGAGATGGATGTTGTCCAGACCGGTCATCTCAAAATTTTTTCTTGCCACCTCTGCAAAGTCCCATCTTTTTTCCACCGTTATGACCTTACCCGGATACACCGCATTTGCCAGATATGCGGCAAGCATTCCCGTACCCGTACCAGAATCCAGAACCGTGTCTCCCCTCCTTATACCAGAATATGCTATTATCGCTCCTATGTCCTTGGGCATCACAGGTGTTGATGTTCTGCGGAAGAATCTGAAATAATCGGATGGTTTAAAAGGAAGAACCCGGTACTCGACACCGAGATGCGTTTTAATGGTATCACCTGGATTTGCGTGTTTTAATTCTGACAGATCGATCACACCTCTGTGGGTGTGAAGCTCTCCCTCAAATTTTTCAACAAGAAAGTACTCCTTTCCCCTGCACAGAACAAGTCTCATACTCAGTCCTGAGTTAGCTTCAAGATTGCTTCTGCCAGATCACCACCGGCTTCCTCGAGCGCCTTTCTTGCCTCATCCTCACCAACACCTGCCTGTTCTGCAACTATTTTTACATCCTCTTCCTTCACTGGTGGCTTTCTGTCTTTCTCCACGTAATCTCCAGTAATCTGGAACGTCTCCACTCCCTTTGCTTTCATTATAACAACATTTGGGTTCTCAAAAATAATCTCCTTGCTTCTGGTTGTGATAACAACCTGCTCAACATCATCCAGCTCTTCAAGCTCAATTCCCATCTGTCTCATCATCTGTTTGAGCTTTGCAGGACTCATTCCACGCATCGGAAACATAACTTCACCGAATTGAATTTTCTTCTGGTTCTATATTTAAATTTCCATAGAATGCGGAAACTGTGTGGTTCTGATATGGGATTAAATGTTTCTCTCCTGAATGAGAAAAACTTAACTATTTATTAATTAAAATATGCATGAAATAATGAGATACAGAATAGGAATAGATGTTGGTGGAACCTTTATAGACCTCCTGCTCATTGATATGGAAACCCGGTCGATGGTTTCCCATAAGGTGATGATGGATCGGGATACTGTTGATTGCATAGTGGACGGCCTAACGTTTCTCGCAGGAAAAATTGGCCACACGCTGAATGGGATGTTAAAGAATACTGAATTTATATTTCATGGAACAACAGCTACGACAAACGTAATTCTCACAAGAAAGGGAGCAAAAACAGCCCTTATCACCACAGAGGGCTTCAGAGATTATATAGATATGCAGAAAGGCGTGAAAAGGCCTGAATACATTTTTGATTTAAAGAAAGGTAAAGAAAAACCACTCATACCGAGATTTCTGGTTTTTCCCGTTGGGGAGAGAATCGATGCATCTGGAGAGATACTCTCTGACTTGAGGATCGAGGATCTCGAAAAAACCAGAAGGAGGATAACGGATCTGAAAGTCGAATCAGTTGCCATCTGTCTTTTGAATTCGTATCTCAATCCAGTTCATGAGATCGCTGTTGAAGAATTCCTCCGTGAAGAGTTACCGGGTCTTTTTATTGCATCATCTTACAGAATTTATCCCGAGGCCGGTTTTTACGAGAGGATCAACACCTCTGCTCTCAATGCATATGCGGGTCCTGCAGTCGTTTTTTATCTCAAGGCTCTTGCTGAAAAACTGGAGAGAAATGATTTCAATGGTAAGTTTCTTGTTGTTCAGGCGGACGGGAGCTTATCTGATCCCTCCAATGTCATGGAGTCACCGATTCGTACAATTCAGTCAGGGCCTTCCTGTGGCCCCACGGCAGGAATTTTTATTGCTCAACCCATGGGAATCGATGACATTATCACAATTGACATGGGTGGTACGAGTTTTGATGTAAGTCTCGTCAGAAATGGCCAGCCATTAATGAGCTATGAGGCAGCTGTAGGGGGAATATATCACATAAGGCTTCCGAGGGTTGATGTACATACGGTTGGGGCAGGAGGAGGAAGCATAGCCTGGATTGGCAGATTCGGTGCATTGCATGTCGGGCCTGAATCTGCCGGGGCTGATCCGGGGCCTGCCTGCTATGGTAAGGGCTCATTGAAGCCCACTGTTACAGATGCGGATTTGATTCTCGGTTATCTCAATCCAGACTATTTCCTGGGTGGTGAGATCAGGCTTGACCCTGACCTTGCATACAGAGCGGTGGAGGAGAATATTGCTGAACCACTGGGGATGGATGTGGCTGAGTCTGCAAGATCAATAGTTGCCATTGCAGACCACAACATGACCGATGCAATAGCCACTGTTTCAGTTCGGCGGGGGGAGGATCCCAGAAAGTACACCCTCGTGGTTGCGGGAGGGGCGGGGCCTGTCCATGCTGCAAGACTTGCAAAGGAACTGAGAATAAGGAAAGTCCTGATACCTCGATTTTCATCAATTTTCTGCGCTCTCGGAAGCATAATTTCGGATATAAGGCATGATTTTGTGGCTTCCATAGTTGCGAGAATGAGTGAGCTCAACATGGATAAGATGCGTGAGATCAGAGATTCGTTGAGGGACTCTGCCATAGATCTGCTTGAAAAAGAAGGTATCCCGACTGAAAACAGATATTTCCGTTACAGCTGGGATATGAGGTATGAGGGACAGTATCATGAAATCAGCGTCCCGATAGACGAGTCCGAGATGTATGAAGAGTATCTTCCATCAATAGCAGAGAGGTTCCATCGGAAACATGAGGCCCTCTTCGGTTACAGGGATGTGACGGACATAGAGGTCATAAACTTCAGGCTTGAAGGTTACGGGAGGGTCAGAAGACCTGATCGAAAGCCCCTTCCCGGGGCTGAAACCAGTGCAGATAAACACGTAAAAGCTCAGCGGGATGTCTTTTTCTTTGAGCTAAACGATTTTACGGAAACACCTGTATATGACGGAGACTCTCTGGAACCCGGAAATGCAATACCCGGCCCTGCAGTTGTGGAGCAGAGTGCAACCACAATCGTGGTTCCTCCCGATTCGGTGTTGAAAGTAACGGGATTCGGGGATTACATGATAGAGCTTGGAGGATAGGGGGTGATAAAATGTCCGAAGAAAAGAGAGAAATGGAATTCACAACCTCACCTGCAGATTTTGAGATACTTGCATCAAGCTTTTACACAATCGCCCAGGAAATGGGTCTGAATATCGAAAGAACCGCCAAATCTCCTGTATTTTTCTCTGCCCATGACTATGTGGTTACCGTCAATATGGTGGATGGAGACATAGTATCCCTTGCGGAATACATACCTGTGCTGGTTGGAGGCACACCATTTGCTGTAAAAGGCACCTTCAGATACTACGAGGAAGTTCTGCAGGAGGACATAAACGAAGGAGATATTTTCCTGTGCAGTGATCTTTTTACCCTCGATTGCGGAAATCAGCCTCAGGACTGGTGCATAGTCACTCCCGTATTTTACGGAGGGGAGCCAAAGTTCGTAATTGCGGTCAAGGCCCATCAGGCAGACATCGGAGGTGGAGCACCGGGAGGATACAACCCCAATGCAATGGACTGCTGGGCCGAAGGTCTCAGGATTCCGCCAATAAAAATATACGACAGGGGAGAAAGGCGGGAGGACGTTCTCAAGCTCATAACGACCAATGTCAGAACCTCTGAAATGTGTTACAGCGACCTTCTCTGCATGGCCTCTGCAACTCAGATAGGGACGAGGAGATTGAGAGAGCTTATGGATTACTGGGGTGAGGAGAAGGTCTTCACGTACATAAAAGATGTTTTCGATTATGCAGAGCACATGATTCGTGAGCAGATCGAGAGAATTCCTGATGGAGACTACGAAAGCGAGGTGAATCCCACGTATGAGGGCAGGTACGGGGATGCTGCGGTGATACGATGCAGGATGAGCGTTGAAGGAGATGAAATGAAACTTGATTTCACAGAAACCGATCCCCAGGTGAGGGAGATCGTCAACAGCTCCATTGCAAATACCTACAGCAGTGTGTGGCTGGCAATATTAACGTCTCTTGGAAAGGATATAAGGCGGGAGTACAGAAACTCGGGCTGTTTCAGACCCGTCCACATTCTGACAAAGCCCGGCACAATCGTTCATGCCCGGCTACCGGCGACATGTGGCAACGATACAAATTTTGTTGCAAAGCAGATAATCGAGGCGGTGTTGGAAATGCCTTGCGCAGTCTCTTCCAAAGGAAACTCCAGCGGGCTGGGGCTCGATACCTTACTGGACAATCGGTGGCTATGATCCCCGGTGGAAAAGGTATTTTGGCACTCCGGACTTTCTCGGGACTTCATGCGGGGCTGGAGCGATCTGGGGAACCGATGGATGGTCGGCCAACTCTCCGGTTATATGCAGTGGAACCCTTTACTATCCGGAAATTGAAATTGTTGAGCTTGCCTATCCGATTGTGTGTGAGAAGTGGGAGTTTGCAGAAGATTCTGAAGGCGCATGAAGGTGGCGTGGAGGTATGGGCATGTGGAATGTGTGGACTGCAGATGCCGAATTCACCGCTGCGTACTGTGTGGATCCGTACGAATACGAGATAGGCCCGGCCATCGAAGGAGGCCAGATTCCCAGACCAAACGAGAAAAAAATCGTCAGAAAGGATGGAACGGTGATAGGACATGAGGAGTGCAGGAGTGTGCAGTTCTTTACTCTCGAGCCGGGAGACAGGATAATCGATTATCTCCAGGGTGGCTGTGGTGTCGGCGACCCTCTCGAAAGAGATGTGAATGCGGTGCTGAAGGATGTGATGGAGGGTAAGATAAGTGTTCAGCGTGCGCGGGAGGTATACGGGGTTATAATCTCTGACGTTCCTGAGATGAGAGTTGACATGGATGCCACAGAGAATCTGAGGAATGAGCTCAAAAAGAGGTCTTGAACGGCGAAATTCCCCTTTCAATTTTTTTGGAGAGAGGTGTTAACATGAGATATCTCGGGGATATAATGGAGAAGAATGCAAGAGTATTTCCAGATAAACCAGCCTTTGTTTCAGGTAAAGGAAATGAGGATTTTTCAAAGCAGGTATCGTTCAGAGAATTCAGAGACAGAGTTTATTCTCTCATAAACTATCTTAACAACAGGGGATTTGAAAAGGGAGACAGAATTGCAATTCTATCCAAAAACTCACTTGAATATATGGAGGTTTACGGTGTGGCAGAGAGGGGTGGTTTTATTGCAGTACCTCTAAATTTCAGGCTATCTTCAGATGAAATAGCCCTCCTCCTGAATCATTCTGAATCACGTGTGCTGTTCTTCGCTTCCGAATATGCAGGAATGGTTGAAAAAGTTGGATGTGATATTAATTCTGTTGAGGAATACATATGCATGGGGGATGGATGCGGTAATTATACTGAATACGGGGAAGCCATAAAAAAAGGAGAGAAGGTTGAACCCGATGTTAACGTTGAGGGGGATGATGTTGTATATCTCATGTACACGAGCGGAACCACAGGGCTGCCCAAGGGTGTGATGTTAACTCACAGGGGACAGCTGGAAAATGCGAAGGCGTTGCTCATGGAACAGGCTCTCGTGAGGAGTGATGTTCACCTTGCTATAATGCCCCTTTATCATGTCGGTGGGAGAGCACTCCCCCTGTCCCATACATTGAGGAGCTGTACGGTCTATATAAGGGATAAATTCAGCCCTGAGCAGTTTCTCAAAGATGTGGAGAGATACAGAATAACAACAACCCAGCTCGTTCCGACGATGATCGCATTTATACTTGAGGTTCCCGGAATTGAAAGCCATGACCTCTCGAGTCTGAGGACAGTTTGGTACGCATCATCCCCCATGCCTGTGGCCCTCCTTAAAAGGGCAATCGGGGTCTTTGGAAATGTGCTCATTCAGGGATATGGATTGACAGAGGCAGGCCCTCTTGCGACTGTTCTTCATAAAGAAGATCATGAGCTTGATGAAGATTCTGAGAAAAGACTGCAATCTGCTGGATTCCCGGCGATAGGAGTGGAGATAAAGATAGTTGATGAGGAGATGAAAGAGGTACCCGTGGGGGAACTTGGGGAGATAGCTATCAGGAGTGATTTTATAATGAAAGGCTACTGGAGAATGCCTGAAGAGACAGAAAAAACGCTGAAGAATGGATGGCTTCTCAGTGGAGATATTGGAAAGCTGGACGGGAATGGATATCTCTACGTGGTTGATCGGAAGAAGGATGTTATTATAAGCGGTGGTGAAAACATATATCCCAGGGAAATCGAGGAGGTGCTCTACCGGCATCCCGCTGTTCTTGAGGCTGCTGTTATAGGAGTTCCTGATGAGGTGTGGGGTGAGAATGTTATGGCTGTGATAGTGGTGAAAGAAGGGGCTGAGGTAACAGAGGAGGAAATAATTGAGTTCTGCAAGGAGAGAATAGCCAGCTATAAAAAACCCAGGATAGTGGAATTTGTCGATGCCCTGCCAAAAAATCCGAGTGGAAAGATACTGAAATACGAACTCAGAAAAATTTTTTCAGGTCAGAGGGATGAATGATCACATGCTGATTGGTGATTTTCAGCGGGACTGAGCAGGGAATTTATATATTATATTATTTTCAGTCTCGCATGGTGGATCCCGAATGTGGACGATACTCAGACTGGTGAGGGAAAATCCTGAAAAGCTCAGGTGGTCTCAGAGGGCTCGAGGTCTATCTGTTGAGGTTGTGGATGAGGCGGTCGAGCTGGACAGGCTCTGGAGATCGAAGCTGACGGAGCTGAATGAAATAAGACACAGGAGAAACGAGCTTTCAAAAATGGTTGCGAGGGCAGACGGAGATGAGAGGAAGAGGCTTATAGAAAAAGCAAAAGATCTTTCAGGTTCAATTGAGTCCCTTGAAAAGGAGGTTTCAGAGATAAAAGACCGGCTGGACTCTGTCCTTCTCTCCATACCTAACGTTGTCCATGAAGACACGCCTGTTGGTAAAGATGAAAATGATAATCTCCCCCTGAAATACTGGGGAAAACCCAGGGTCATGGAGAGGCATCTTGAAGTTTTTCTGGAGGAAACAGAGGGATTTGAAGTGGAATATGAGGTGGTGGATGGAGAGATAATTCCTCATGCGGATATATCAGAGCTCTCTGGCTTTGTTGATACGGGAAGGGCAGGGAAGGTCGCAGGGTCAAGGTTTTATTATCTCTTCGACGATATTGTGTGGCTTGATTTCGCCCTCATAATGTACGCAATTGATTTCATATCTTCAAAGGGATTCAGGATCGTGATGCCTCCATATATGATGAGGAGGAGGCCGTATGAGGGAGTTACAACTTTCTCTGATTTTGAGGACATGATCTACAGGATAGAGGGTGAGGATCTGTATCTCATTGCCACATCCGAACATCCAATTGCTGCAATGCACATGGATGAAACAATTCCTCAGGACGAGCTCCCCTATCTTTACGCCGGTGTAAGCCCGTGTTTCAGGAAGGAGGCGGGATCCCATGGAAAGGACACAAAGGGTATTTTCAGGGTTCATCAGTTCAACAAGGTTGAACAGTTTGTGTTCTGCCTCCCTGAAGAATCGTGGCAGTGGCATCTGGAACTCCTGAGTAACGTGGAAGAGATGTGGCAGGGGCTTGGACTTCCTTACAGAATTGTGGACATATGCACGGGAGATCTGGGTGATGTTGCCTCCAGGAAATACGACCTCGAGGTGTGGATGCCCGCACAGGGGAAATACAGAGAGATGGTATCGTGCAGTAACTGCACCGATTATCAGTCCTACAGGCTGAACATCAGATATTCCGAGGAGAAGGGGAAGCCATCGAAGGGTTTTGTTCACACCCTTAATTCCACTGCCATTGCAACGACAAGAGCCATAACCGCTATAATGGAAAATTACCAGAGGGATGGCGGGGTTATCGAAATACCGGAAGTTCTGAGGAAATATCTTGAGCCTTTCTCTCAGGCTCCAAAAGAGGAAATAAGGGGGATCAGAAAATGAAAAGAATTATAGTTGGAATGAGCGGAGCATCCGGTCAGATATACGGTGTAAGGCTACTTGAAGTGCTGAGTGAGATGGAGGATGTTGAAACCCATCTTGTTGTATCACCTTCCGCAAGAAAAAACATGGAGGTTGAAACCGGAGATGTGGATCTGGAATCCCTCGCCACCCATGTGTATGAGTATTCGGATGTAGGAGCAAGGATAGCGAGCGGGAGTTTCCCATGCGATGGAATGATAATCTCTCCCTGCTCCATCAAGATGGCGAGTTCAATTGCGTATTCCATAACGGACAACCTCATAGCAAGATCGGCAGATGTTGTCTTAAAGCAGAAAAAAACTCTTGTTGCTGTGGTGAGGGAAACTCCCCTTCACGTGGGACATCTCAGATCCTTAACGAGGCTTGCAGAAATAGGGGCGGTAATTTTCCCCCCGGTTCCGGCATTTTACATAAAACCATCATCCATAGATGACATCGTTAACCATACCGTTGGCAGGGTTCTTGACTTCTTCGAGATAGAACATGAGCTTTACTCTCCATGGGAGGGAATATGATCAGAGGGATATCCTTCCCATCCTGAACATGTCATTGCTGTCAAGGAGATTTCCTGAATTTTCGAGTTCTGAAACGATTTCGATCAATCTGTCCATTGATTCAAGCATTGATTCCTTATCCTCCGGAAGTTTCCCGTTCACTCCTGTGTATACCACTCCATCCCTGCTCCATAGGTAATTTGATATGTGGTCTGAAAGGAATTCTGTCTGAATAGAGAGGTTCTCAACGAGTATCCTCACCTCTTCCAGTCTTCCGGCAGGAGTGGAAAGCACCACCTCGCCCCTTTCCACCATGTCATGGAGTTCTGTTCCGGGGATGAGTGTAATGGATCTGAGCCTCACGAAGTGGGGGGCGATCATGTTGAGAACCTTTGCTGTCTCTCTTGCATGTCTCTCCCCAAATCCTATCAGCACGTATTCTGAGATTTCAAATCCAGCCTTCAAAGCCTTTTTTCCTGCCATTATGGCATCTTCCGGGGTTATGCCCTTGTTAAGCAATTTAAGAATTTCTTTATCTCCGGATTCAAGTCCGAGATGAATTCTTCTCAGTCCTCTTTCTCTGAGATCTATCAGTCTCTCTTCACTCTCGTGTTTAAGAGTTCTGGCGCGGGAGTAGGTTGTTATTCTATTCACATAGGGCATGTGATCTCTTATCATATCGAGAATTCTTTCAAGCTCTGGATGGAGGAGGTTATCGGAATCCCCAAAGAAGACTGAAGGTCTTTCACCAAAGATCCTGTCTGCAATTTTGATGTCTCTCTCGATCTCCTCAATGGGTCTTATTCTGAATCTCTCGTTCCTGTACATCCCGCAGAACCGGCAGGAGTTCCAGGGACACCCTTCCGTAACCCTGATCAGGATGCTCTCTGCCTCACTTGGAGGTCTGTATGGCGGGAAATCGTACATTGGCAGATCCTTTGATTAAAAGATTTAAAAAATTTTGTATGGAGGGAATGCATTTCATAACAGGTTCTTGAGCATCTTCTTTTCTATATTCCTTATATGCTTGTTTATGGCTGTATGAGAGATGTTAAGAACCTCTGACATCTCTCTCAGGGAGCATTTGCGAGGCGTGTCAAAGTATCCCATTGAAAGGGCCCTCTCGAGAATCTCCCTCTGTCTCGGGGTTATCAGATTTTCTATGTTCACACCATGCTGATTTATTGCCTTCAGGGGATCAAAGGTGGAGATGTTTTCCATGTGTACATCCGCAAACTCCCTGAGTTCATCGATACACCCTTTTATCTGGGATCTGTTTTTTATGAACAGGTGCCACTTCTCCCATTCGGGCACCACTTCTATTGGATATATGAAGTGGCATTCGTATTTTTCAAGTATGTCAGATATGGGCTCGTATTCCTTATGCATTCTACCCTGAAAGCAGAAAAGATGGAAATCAGGCCTGTATCTGAAATAGGAGATCTTTGAGAAAAATCTGAATTTTTTCATGTTGTTTATCAGAGTTCTGAACTCTTCAGACTTATCATTTATCATATATGCGGTATAATTGGTAAATGAACCATCCTTTTTCAGATCAAAGTGAAGAATCCATCCCGTTATCCCGGATATACCTCTGGTGATCTCGTTAGAGCAGTTTTCATGGTATGCCCTCAGAGTAACCTGGGATGGAATGAAACTGGTGAAGTACCCTCCATCATTTTCTTCTGTTTTGTTCATTACAGATTCCTGGGTTCCGGGATGATAAATACTTTTTGACATGCGGGTATAAGGATAACATCAGAACTCTACAAGACTGGATTGATGCTGGACGCATTTTTCTCCAGGAATGCTGACAGGATAAAGATCAGTCAGGCATGCAAGACATAGCTCGTTCTCTTTCAGTCCTACACTTTCAATCAACCCCTCAAGACTGAGATATCCGAGGGTATCTGCGTTTATCATAAATCTCACTCCTTCAATGCTCTTGAATGCAGCAATTAGCTCTTCTCTGGTTGCCATATCAATTCCAAAATAACATGGTGCGATGATTGGTGGACTTCCAATCCTCATATGCACTTCCTTTGCCCCGGCTTTCCTGAGCATGTCCACGATTCTCCTGCTCGTGGTTCCCCTGACAATGCTGTCGTCCACCAGGATTATCTTCCTACCCGCAACGTTAGATCTCACAGCATTCAGCTTCAATCTGACGGAGTTCTCCCTCAGTTCCTGTGCCGGCATGATGAAAGTGCGCCCCACGTATCTGTTTTTTATGAGGCTCTCCGCAAAATCAATTCCTGATTCGTGACTGTACCCTATGGCGAATGTTATGCCTGAATCAGGAACAGGAGAAACGATGTCTGCATCCGCAGGGTGTTCTCTCGCAAGCCTCTTCCCTATTTTTAATCTAACATCATAAACGTATCTGCCATCTATTATCGAATCAGGCCTTGCAAAGTATATGTATTCAAATACGCAATTGGCACGGTAGGAGTTTTTGAAGAGGATATGGCTTTCGATCTCTCCATTTCTGATCGCAATCAGTTCCCCTGGCATAACATCCCTCAGAAATTTACCACCCACTGTATCTATTGCTGCGCTCTCCGAGGCAATTATGTATCCTGAATCCAGCTCACCTATGCAGAGAGGCTTGATTCCGTATGGATCACGATACGCAATGAGCATGTCGTTCAGGAGCATTGTTATCGAAAATGAACCAACAAGCTCTCTTGTGACCCTCCTGAAAGATTCCAGGACATCAAAATGAAGAAGGTATTTTCCAAGTAGCTGAGCAATGACTTCCGTATCTGATTCGGAATGGAAGACCCTTCCATCCATCTCCATCTCTTTTCTGAGTTCAAATGAGTTTACGAGGTTTCCGTTGTGAGCAATGGCGATCTCGCCCTCCCTCGATCTGACGAGCATGGGCTGACTGTTCTCAAATGTGGAGGAGCCTGTTGTTGAATAGCGGACATGTCCTATTCCTGCATTTCCTCTGAACTCATTGAGAACATTCCTGTTGAAAACTTCATGTACAAGACCCATTCCCCGATGGAGCTTGATACCCTTCCTCCACACGGCAATTCCAGCTGATTCCTGTCCTCTGTGCTGTAGGGCATACAGAGAATAGTAAAGCAGATGAGGTGTGAGATCTTCCCTTTCAGAATATATCCCTACAACACCACACAACAGGGACCACCGGATTATCCTTTTTTATTTTTCCATCTGTAATTCTTCATCCTCTTACTTTTTCCAAATCCGCATGAAGCACAGTATCTCCTGCTTCTGTGATACGAGACCTTACCGCATCTCCTGCACTTTATGTGCGTTCTCTTGTTTCTTTTTCCCATTGACGGAGTTCCTTTTGACATTATATCACCTTTTCACACTATGGCGAGATAAACACTATCGTATCTCCTCTGATAATCACGGTTCCGAGGGTTTTTACAATCTCCCCATCCCTTATCTCCTCTGCATTATCCAGAACAAGGTTCATGTGCATGTCATATCCTCTCAGTGAACCTCTGAACTCCCTTCCACCCTTCAGCCTGACTATAACTGGAGAGTTCAGAGCATTGTTCAGCACATCCAGGGGTCTTGCCATTCGATATACCTCCAATCAGTAAGATTAAATCAGTCTCTGATTTTATATGTGAATGGGAGGGTTTAACGTATTTAAACATATCGGAGATATAATTTTCCTCTGAACCGGCATTATATATTAGAGCAGATCAGATGGAACTGCTTTAGAATCTGAGATTCTTAATTTGATTTCCATACGGAAATTTAATTATAAGCCTTCGGCCATTCTACCGTGAGGTGCAATCAAATGAGATCTGGAGCCAGGATGAAGATCAAATCAAGATTTCATCTCAGAAAAAAGGAACTGAAAATGATCCTGAGGGATTTGGAGCCCTTCCTGACAGATACCGGCTTCAAAAACGAGAGTTTTGAGATGGTGGAATTCGATGATGGAACAAAAATCGTTAACGTGGGAGGGGAACCGGTTCTGATGGAAATCGACCGTAAATATTTTTTCACGGTCTTCGGTGCACTGAAATACAGACCCAGTGGAAATTACATTATTGTTGACGAGGGAGCTGTCAGGTTCATCATGAATGGCGCGGATGTGATGAAACCCGGAATTGTGAGTGTGAAAGGAGAAGTAAAGAAGGGGGATTTCGTTATAGTGGTGGAAGAGAAGAAGAACACACCCATTGCTGTGGGGATCGCTATTGTCGATGGCCCGGAAATGATATCGGGGAAGGGCAGGGCGGTTAAGAATATCCATCATGTGGGGGATAAAATATGGAATTTTTTCCTGAACTCATGAGTTAATGGTGCTCGGGGAAAGAATGATTTAAATATCTGGGATTAATCTTTAATTAGAGGTGTATGAAATGGGACTGTTCAACAAAATTCTTGGTGGAAAAAAGGATTATGGTGTTATGGAGTATGAAGAGCTGGATCTGAGTGAATATGAGCAGGAGTTCCTTGAAGAAGAACCTGCCGAGGCATATGTCAGGGTCGCAGAGCTTACCGGGATGTCTGAGTTGCCAGAGATAAGGAGACAGATTTATGAGGGAAATATTGTAATAGTTGATATTTCTATGATAAAGCATGATAAGCTTGTGATGGACAGGGCGATAAAGGAACTCAAAAGGGTTGCGGCAGATGTTCGGGGAGATATTGCAGGTTTGAAGGAGGATCATCTCGTCATAACACCCACAGGCATAAGGATCGACAGAACCAAGATTTCTGGAGGGGAGAAGTGAAGGTATTCTGTCCCATCTGCCACAGAGAGGTAACACTGAATATTTCTGTTGAAAATGTTCCCCATTTCGGGGATGTAATGCTAACATCAATTACCTGCATTTGTGGATTCAGACATGCAGATTATATCATACTGGAGGTGCGGGAACCGGTAAGATACAGGGTGAAGGTTGACTCATCGTCTCTTTTCTTCAGGGTTATAAGATCCACTTCTGGAACCATAAGGGTTCCGGAGCTCGGTATCGATATTGAGCCAGGTCCGGCATCTCTCGCCTACGTTACAAATGTGGAAGGCGTTTTTCATCGTATAAGGGATATACTGTCCATGGTTGAACAGTGGGAGGACAGGGATAAGGTTAAGAGAGCAAAAGAGCTCATGACTCTTATTGATGAGATCCTTGAAGGAAGAAACGAAGTTACCCTTATTGTGGAAGACCCTTTCGGAAACAGTGCCATAATAGGGGATGGTGTTGAGAGAGAGGTGCTGAGTATGGAAGAGGCGGGAAAACTCAAAACAGGAATGACCGTAATTGATGTGGCCGGTGTTAAAAATGAGGACGATCTACTGGGATGATGAAACATCATCTGTGATCCTCATTGATCAGACAAAGCTTCCATCAGAATTTGTTCTGGAGAAATGCAGGTCTGTCAACCAGCTTGCCGAGGCCATTAAGGTTCTCAAGGTCAGAGGAGCTCCAGCCCTCGGTGTTGCCGGGGCTTATGGTGTGGTTCTCGCTTCGTATGAGGCCGGAGGAAACACCGAGGAGGTAAAGAGGTATCTCATCGAGAAGGCGGAGGTTCTGAGAAATACAAGGCCAACAGCGGTTAATCTATTTTACGGCATAGATCGCACCCTGAAGTCCGCGCTGAAAGGTGAGAGTGTTGATGAAATAAGGGAACTTGCTCTGAAAGAGGCTGAAAAAATTGCCGAGGAGGATGTGAGGATAAACAGGATGATAGGCGAGAATGGTAAAAAGCTCATCAGGGATGGAGATACCGTGATGACCTACTGCAATGCAGGGAGGCTGGCGTGTGTTGACTGGGGTACCGCTCTGGGAGTTATAAGGAGTGCTGTGGAGGCCGGGAGGGATATAAAGGTTATTGCCTGCGAGACAAGGCCACTGAATCAGGGTTCAAGACTGACAGCGTGGGAGCTGATGGAGGATGGAATAGATGTGACGCTTATCACAGATAACATGGCCGGATTTGTTATGAAGAAAGGCATGGTGGATCTTGTCATGGTTGGAGCGGACAGGGTTGTGAGGTATGCGGTTTTCAACAAGATTGGAACTTACTCTCTCTCAATTCTGGCTGATCATCATGGTATCCCCTTCTATGTTGCGGTGCCAACCACAACATTTGATTTCGAAAGAGAAGAAGGAGATGTTGTTATTGAGGAAAGGAGTCCAGATGAATTGAAGTTTTTTGGAGAACATCAGATTGCACCGCTGGATGTCAGGGTTTACAATCCTGCATTCGATCCAACTCCCCTGAAATATGTTACCGCTCTCATAACTGAAAAGGGCATTATCCATCCTCCTTACGAAAGAACCATTCCGGAAGTGCTTTATGAAGGTAAGGGTTGAAGGTCCATCAAGACTCCATCTCGGAATAGTTGATATGAGGGGTTCCAGCGGGAGGAAGTACGGTTCATTTGGTCTTGCCCTGAATTATCCTGCCACGGTAATTGAGGCTGAATTCTCGGATAGTTTTATCGTTTCAGGAAGAGATGCTCATAGGGTTGAGGAATTTGCCGGAAGATTTATAAACAAACTTGGATTAGAAGATAAGTTCAGGATAGAGATTGTTTCATCCCCCCCATCTCATTCCGGGCTCGGTTCGGGCACCCAGCTTGCCCTTTCCACAGGTAAAGCAATATCGATCCTGACCAACCTGAACCTGAGCACATATGATATTGCCCGGATTATGGGGAGAGGCTCGGTTTCAGGTGTTGGAATCCATGCGTTTGAACATGGTGGTTTTATTCTCGATGGAGGTCATGGAAAAGGAGACCTTCCTCCCCTGCTTGTCAGATATGAGATACCGGAGAACTGGTATGCTGTTATCGGAATTCCTGAGATGGAGCGCGTCTGGGGACACGATGAAAAAAGGTTGATGAATCTTGTTTCACAGAGAGGGATGGATACATCGGAGAGGATATCCAGAATACTGCTCATGAACCTTCTTCCTGCAATTGTTGAGGAAGATTTCAGCGAGTTTGTCAACGCTCTCGATAGAATAGATGTGGAGGTGGGGAAATCCTTCTCTGTTGCTCAATCCGGCATTGTGAGGGAGAGGATCATCCAGGATGGTATTGAATTTCTGAGGGAAATGGGTGCAGGTGGATGCGGTCAGAGTTCATGGGGTCCCGCATTTTACGGATTTGTGGAGGGTTTGAATAAAGCGAGAAAACTGGCCAGATCTCTTGAAAAGTTTATTTCTGAGGTCGGGGAGGGGATATCTTTGTACACAAATGTGAGAAATGCCGGTGCAAAGGTTGATGTGATTGATTGATATAAACCTCATCAGCCGGGGCATACACTGCATCCGGCTATTATTATGAGAGTTTGATCAGGTTATTTAAACCCTGACGGGCAAGAATTTAACATGAACGAAGAAAAAATCCTTGGGGAAATTGCCCTGAAACTTGAGAGGTACAGATACAACATCGTTGCATCTCTCGGCTGGATAATATTCGGGATGATTATAGGCTCCGCTACGGCTCTTATGAATGCCCTCCTCCTCCTGGGGTATGATCACTGGGTTTTTCTCATTCTCCTGATCGCGGGTTTACTGGCAGGATTTGTCTACCGGTATTTCTGGAGGTTCGTTCCCGGGGTTGAGGAAATATATCGGCCATGGAAATACTCATGGGTGCTGTTTGCCCTGCCATTCCTTTTTTCATACTCCGTTATCCCCCCGCTTTTGGATCTATCAGGGGTTCAGAATGCCCTCTATTATTCCCTTGCGTGGTATCCATCCCTTGGAGTCGGATTAATTCTCGCGGGATTGTATGTTGAAAGGAAAAGCAGGTTTATCGTAACAAAATCCATGACCCTTACAGGTGTTGCCATCATCGTAACCTCAACTGTTTTTGTGCCCTTTACTGGCAGTGTATCCACCACGTATCATGTGGTTGCTTTAAGCCTTCTGGCAGATGGACTCATGATGGGTGTATATCTGTTTTCAGGGCTCTACGGGTTCGTCAGAGCTCAGAAGGGGATATATGGTTGAGTTCGATGAAAACATATTCAATCCAAAGCGATTCGTTATACTCACTCTCCTGTACCTCTTCAAAGAACTGACAGAGGGTGAGCTGGCGAGAGCGAGCAATATAGGATGGGGCAGTCTCAGTACCCATCTGCGAAGACTGGAAGATGGGGATTACATAAAGAGAAAAAAAGTGATAACACCGAAGGGTATCAGAACTGTGGTGAAAATTACAGAAAAGGGATATATCACCTACCAGAAGGAAGTGGAAAAGCTGGATGGAATTCTTCAATCGGTTAAATATCAGGATTTGATTAAAAAAGAAGATGGATAACTCAGCCGGTTATCCAATGTTTGCCAGAAGATATACTCCATATCCGAAGAGCAGAAGTGCAACAATCAGGCTGAGGATATTGACAATCCTTTTTGTCACGTCGCTCATTGTGAGATCGAGGAATATAGCTCTCATTCCATTTATACCATGATAAACCACCGCAAGAAGGAGAACGGCATATAACACTTTGAATCCTGGAGACGATAGCCTTCCGATGACGCTGGAATAATCAAGGGCTTTTTCTGATGCGAAATGGGTCACATACAGGTGAAGTGACACAAGAACGAGAAGCAGTATTCCGGTGATAATCTGAAAGAACCACCACACTGGCTCAAGAACCTTTTTTGTATGCATCTCTTCCATTTACACCACCACAAACCTGTAAAGGAGATAGGATGTGAATATCCATATAACCACACCGACGATGATGAATATGACAAAAAGTTCTCTGTGGTATCTGGTTACGAAAAATTCCGCAATGACGAGTCTGAGGCCATTCAGTGAATGGTATATTGTCACTCCAATCAGAAGTATGTCAAAGGGCAGAAATCTTATGTTAACGGTCTTCTCAATCAGTGAGGTGTATGCGGATTCGCCCTCCGTGAGTGATGTGAGGAATGCCAGATGAAGAAAGATATACGCGGTCAGAACGATTCCAGTGAGCCTGTGGATTATAAAAGCATAGCCTGAAATACCTCTGCCCTCGATTCTGAACCATGATGAAATTGAATCTTTTACCGACACGAGCATCACCTTCTGAAAAGCCTTTTCAACGAATAAATCAGTGCCTTTCTCTTCAATTTCTGGATTGCGTCAGCAGGATCAACCTCCTTCGGGCAGACCTCACTGCATTCAGCCATGAAATGACATCTCCAGCAACCTGTATGGTCACTTACCAGTGGAATCCTCTCATCCTCTCCCTGATCCCTGCTGTCCATTATGAATCTGCATGCCGATGCAAGGGCAGCAGGGCCGAGATATTCTTTATTTGATCCCGTGATGGAACATGCATCGTAGCACAATCCGCACTTTATGCATAGGGAGTACTGCCTGTATTTTCTGAGCTCATCGGGAGTCTGAATGTACTCCCCTTCCTCAATGCTTTTTTCCTCTTTCCTTATCAGATATGGTTTAACCCTGCGGTGCTTTTCAAAGAAGTCATCGAAGTCAGATATGAGATCTTTTAGGGCTTCCATATTCCTCAGAGGCTCGATTCTCACAACATCCGTTCCGAGATCGAATATCTGGGTGGAGCACGCAAGCATCGCCTTTCCGTTTATCACCATACCACAGCTTCCGCATATCCCCATTCTGCATGAAGCCCTGAATGACAGAGAAGGGTCGATATTGTCTCTAATGTGGAAAAGACCATCGAGAACCGTCATTCCCCTTACTGCTTTGAATTCGTATCTGTCCTCACGCCACTCATTTCTATAAAATCTTTTTACGATGAATGTGACCTCTCTCTCCTCCATCCGAACACCTCAGTATTTTCTCTCCACCGGTTTCCATTTTGTGATGGTCACCGGGATGTAATCGAATTTCGGACCTTCTGGAGTGTAATATGCGAGTGTGTGCTTGAGCCATTTTTTATCATCCCTTTTCGGGAAATCAGTTCTGTAATGTGCACCCCTGCTCTCCTCACGTAAAAGAGCTCCAGATACAACGACCTCAGCGAGATCGAGCATGAAATCAACTTCAAGGGCATGTGTGAGCTCGGTGTTGAAGGATCTCCCCTTATCTGTTATGGATATGTTTTTAAATCTCTCCTTAAGCTCCTGTATTTTCCTTAAACCTGTTTTAAGATCTTCTCCGTTTCTGAAGATCCCCACATGTCTTTCCATTGTTGATCGCATCTCGTCTCTTATCACAGAAATTCTCTCATCTCCATTTCTGGAAAGCAGATCATCGAACAGTCTTCTCTCCTCTTCCTTCACGTAATCACTGCTGACGGGGGCAAAATCGTTTCCGAGGGCAAACTCAGCTGCACGTTCTCCTGCTACCCCCCCGAAAACAAGACATTCCATGGTTGAGTTTGTGCCGAGCCTGTTTGCTCCGTGTATGCTGACACACGCAGCCTCTCCTGCAGAATAAAGGCCCTTTACAGGTGTTTCGGTGTACATGTTCGTATGAATTCCACCCATCGTATAGTGGGCCACGGGTCTGACAGGGATGGGCTCCTCCACTGGATCAACTCCGCTGAATTTGATAGAAGCCTCTCTTATCAGGGGAAGTTTCTCATTGATTTTCTCCTCCCCAAGATGTCTGAGATCAAGTAAGAGGTACTGGCCATACGGACCTTCGAACCCCCTCCCCTCGTTGATTTCGGTCATCATCGATCTTGAAACAATATCTCTTGGTGCAAGCTCCATCTTTTCCGGTGCGTATCTCTCCATAAATCTCTCATTCCTGTTGTTGAGAAGATAACCTCCCTCACCCCTTGCCCCCTCTGTGATGAGGATTCCTGAAGGAAGAAGCCCCGTTGGATGAAACTGGAAAAATTCCATGTCCTTTAGAGGTATTCCAGCCCTGTATGCTATGGCCATTCCATCTCCCGTCACGGTGTGGGAGTATGTTGTGAACTCATACAGTCTGCCCGCCCCACCCGTCGCTATGATGACGGCCTTTGACTGGAAAACCATGAGCTCGCCAGTTCTCAGGTCAATTGCGGTAACTCCCCGAACCCTGTTATCCTCTATTATCAGGGATGTGACAAAATACTCGCTGTACCTCTCTATATTATCGTACATCAGACTTCTTTCATAGAGGGTGTGCATCTCGTGAAATCCCGTTCTATCTGCTGCATAACATGCACGTGGAAAGCTATGCCCCCCGAATGGTCTCTGATCGAGCATCCCGTTCTCGGTTCTGCTCCACGGGCATCCCCAGTGCTCCAGGAGGATCACTTCCCTCGGTGCAATTGAACAGAAGAACTCGATGGCATCCTGATCCCCGAGGAAATCACTGCCCTTCACTGTATCCCATGAATGAAGTTCGACAGAGTCACCCTCCCTCAGGGCAGCACCGGTTCCACCTTCAGCGCATACGGAATGGGATCTGAGAGGATATATCTTTGATACAAGTGCTATGGAAATTCTGTCACTCTTCTCTGCAGCACCTATTGAGGCTCTCAGACCTGCCAGACCAGCCCCAATGATTGTCACATCATGCTGAACTATCATACCATCACCAGAACTAAAGCAGATCTGGGTTATTCCATGGATATTTAATCTTTTTTATTTTCATCAAAACCTGATTCAGACCGGCCGGAGCATGTATCATTTCTTCAGGTAGTTTCCGATCATCACTCCTCCGAGGGCAATGCCAGTTATTCCGAAAATAACGAGAATCCTGTAAAGAGTCGGTGCAAGATCCACGAGTTCATGGTGGACGTTATTCTCAATGGCTATATCGTATGCACGTAAAGTGTAGTGTGCGGTAATCAGATCAAGCAAGCCGAATGCAATGAATGCAATACCTTCTGCTATCTTTGCCTTCACGGTTATACATGTTGGTCTGATATTATTTAATACTGCCCCTGATTGTCCGGTCTTTAACTGTTGCACCCTGCAATCCTCAGGGACATGTAAATTATCCATCCCATTTCCTGTCACTTTCCGATTTATTTGATGGCATGAAACATGCATCGGAGCACGTGATGTTTTGTATCCGGAAATGAATCTGAAACATCGATCTCATTATTTCCTCTTCTTTTGCATTTAAATTCCGGGAGCATTAATGATTTCAACTCCATATACCCCTCGCTTCCGCAGGAAACCTGAAAGCAGTGGGTAGATAGAGCTAAATAAAGATTTTCAGAAGGATCACAGAATTCTATCCACGAGCCATCT